>JAPWUY010000311.1 GCA_028275295.1 Thermodesulfobacteriota bacterium
GCAGCATATTACGCCTCCCTGGAGTATGCGAGACAGAGGCCCCAAGGGAGGAAACCCGGGGCAAAGGATCCCACAGCGCCCCAGATCCCCATAATCCAGCATGCAGATGTCCGCCGAATGCTCCTTTTTCAGAGGGCGATAGTGGAGGGATCTCTCGGCCTCATCTTGCAGTGCGCCCTGTGGGCGGATCTCAAGGAGGTATCGGAAGACGAGGAGGAGAGGGAGAGATCCTCTCTCCTCCTGGATCTCCTCACCCCTGTGGCCAAGACTTATCCGTCAGAGATGGGCATCCTCACTGTGAGCGCTGGTCTTCAGTGTCTGGGCGGCTACGGATATTGCGACGAGTTTCCCCTGGAGCAGTTCTACCGGGATGCCAGGATCCATCCTATCCACGAAGGGACGACGGGCATCCAGGCCCTGGACCTTCTTGGAAGAAAGGTCACCATCAATGAGGGGAGAGGATTCAGGTTCTTCTCTGAGGAGGTGCGGAGAACTATCCGCGAGGCCAAATCCCATCCGAGACTCGCTGGCAGAGGAGCGGAATTGGATGAGGCCATGCAAAGACTCGAGACTGTGACCTCTTACCTCTTGGAGCTGGGAAGGAGGGAAGGGGCCGAGGTCTTTCTGGCAGATGCCACCTTGTACCTTGAGCTATTCGGGATCGTCTCCGTTGCTTGGCAATGGCTCAAGCAGGCAATTGTGGCAGAGGAGAGATTGGAGGGTGAGCTCACAGAGACAGAAAGGACATTTTACGAGGGAAAGCTCTATGCCTTCCGCTACTTTTTCTCCTACGAACTTCCCAAGACTCAGGCCCTCTGTCAAAGACTCATGGATCAAGATCACCTGACGGTGGAGATGAAGGACGCCCATTTCGACGACTGAGAAAAAAGACAGGCCCCCCATGTGGCCTCTGGATCGGCTAAGCTGATCCCAGAGGCTTCCACTTTCCTTTTTCCGGGAATTTATGGCTTCGGCCCAGTGGACTATACTCAAGTAGTTGGGAGGGTGTAGTGTCTTCCATTCGAGGGGAGGCCAGGCGGCCATGCTTCTGACGGAAAAACAGCTCGAGGAATACCCCAGGCTTCCAGGGGTATACGTAATGAGGGACGAGCTTGGTCGAGTGATATATGTGGGGAAGGCCAAGGACTTGAGGGCTCGTCTCCGCTCGTATTTAAGACAAGGCGATAGTCGGCTCCTTGTCCGATATCTCCTCAAGGAATTGGCCGAGGTAGAGGTGATAGTTACGGCGAGCGAGAAGGAGGCCCTCATCCTCGAAAACAATCTCATAAAGAAGCACAGGCCCCGTTACAACGTCAGGCTCAGGGACGACAAGGACTACGTCCACATTCGAATAGACACATCCCACCCCTTTCCCAGGCTGAGCATTGCCAGGAGACCCCAAAAGGACGGGGCAGTATATTTTGGCCCCTATGCCTCTGCCCATGCGGCGAGAAATACCGTCAGGCTCATCCAGAGACACATGGGCTTGAGGACATGCAAGGACCTGGAGCTCAAGCTGGCCAAGAGGGGATGCATAAATTACCAGATGGGCCGATGTGCTGGGGTTTGCTCGGGAAAAATAACCAGGGAAGAGTATGCCTTGAGGGTGCAAGAGGCCATCATGTTCCTCCAGGGAAGATCCACAGAGCTTCTTCGCCAGCTCAAAGAGAGGATGAAAAGGGCCTCGGACGAGCTCAGGTTCGAGGAGGCTGCTAGACTCCGGGATCAGATAAGGGAGATAGAGAAGACCCTCGAGGCCCAGAGGGTCGACAAGCCCCTAGGTAAGGACAGGGACGTGGTAGCAATTCACAGGGTGGGTATGGAGGCCACGATCGCGGTAATGGTGGTGAGGGGGGGGAAGCTCTCGGATGTCCTCACCTTTCAGATACCGCCTACGCCTTTAGAGGACCAAGAGGTCCTGGCCTCTTTCCTCCAGCAGTTCTACGAGAGGGGAAGAATCCCTCCACCGGAGATCCTGGTTTCAGTGCCCTTGGGAGAGGAAGTCGATGCACTGGAAGAATGGTTGAGGGAGATAGCTCAGGCCAAGGTTCGGATCCGAAGGCCCCTGCGGGGAGAGGCCAGAAGTCTGGTAGAGATGGCTCAAGAGAATGCGAAGATGGCGAGGAGGGAGGCCACATTCTGGTGGGAGTCTGCAGCCCAGCTGGCAAGAAGACTGGGGATGGTCAAGGAGCCGAGGGTAATAGATGCCTTTGACATTTCAAATCTCGGTGGCAAAGAGGCCGTTGGGGCAGCTGTGAGGTTCGTGGAGGGAATAGCAGAGCCCAGCATGTACAGGACTTACAAAATAAAGACCGTGGAAGGTCAGGACGACTATTCCATGCTCTACGAGGTAATAAGGAGGCACCTTCTGAGAAAAAAAGAGGAGGGGAGCCTACCGGATCTCATCATGGTGGACGGTGGGAAAGGACAGCTCAGTGTGGCCATCGCGGCACTGGAAGACCTAGGCCTTGAGGGCATAGAGGCCATCGCTCTCGCGAAAGAGAGGACGAGGGGAGGGGAGTCCGTGGGGGACAGGCTCTTCCTTCGAGGCAAGAAGGAGCCCATTCCCGTTGAGAAGGCAGGAGATGCTCTAAGGGTTCTCCTTCACCTCAGGGATGAGGCCCACAGGGTCGCCATATCGAGACACAGAAGGAGGAGGACCGCTCGCAAACTAGCATCTCCCTTGGACCTCATACCGGGTATCGGCCCTGTGAGGAAAAAACAACTTCTCAGGCACCTGGGGAGCCTCGATGCCATAAAGGAGGCCAGCTTGGAGGAACTCTCTCAAGTGCCGGGGATATCCATATCTTTGGCAAAGAGGATTCGCTCCTTCTTCGACTCTGAATGGACAGGCGAGGCGAGGTAGCGGAGCCCTTCGGGGCCCTCTCGCTCGGGTGGCTTCACTGGGAGATTCCCCGGGGAATGGACGGGACCAAAGGTCTTGGGACCCAAGTTCCGATCCATCAGAATCGGAAGGGAGGGGGTATTTTGTATTTCTCTGCCACGAGTCCATGGCTCCTCATGCCCAGGGCCTCCCTGTGGATGATGAGCCAGCGAAGTTGCTCGAGGGCTTCCTTTCGCAGGTGATTGTAATTTGCGGCCTCGGCCCTAATCTTCTCCTCCAGCTTCCTCCTTTGTGTCTCGCTGGATGTCCTCTCGAGGGCTGCCATCAGGGAGGAGATCTTGGCCGAACTCTCCTCGAGGATAGCAATGGCCCTCTCTAGCCTCTCCCCGGAGTTTCCCAGGGCCTCTGCCATCTCCTGGAGTATCTCCTTGCCGAGGGCTCCCTGTTCCTTGAGGGCTTTTTTCAGGGGGATTTCCTCTTCCACCCTATTGACCCATCCTCCTGGAAAGCTCCGCACACACCCTCTTCAACTCCACACTGAGGGCCTCTATTCTATCGAAGGTGAGGCGGGATGTCGGCCCCGATATGCTCACAGCATACTCAGGCCTTCCATTATAATCGAAGACGGGGGCCGCAAGGCACCTTATGCCAGTTACCATCTCCTCATCGTCTATGGCGAAGCCTCGTTCCCTTATCTCCTTCAGCTCCTCCCTCAGGAGCTCAGGGTCGGTTTTGGTCTTGGGTGTCAGAGGCTTGAAGGTGGCAGAGGACAAAAACACCCTTATCTCCTCTTCGGATCTGTGGGCGAGGATCGCCTTTCCCATTGCTGAGCAGAAGGTGGGCACCCTCGTCCCTATTGCCAGATCCATGAGGAGAACTTCTCTGCTCTTGACCTTGTC
>JAPWUY010000004.1 GCA_028275295.1 Thermodesulfobacteriota bacterium
CGGATGGACTCAAGGGAGATGAGATTCCTTTCCTCGCGAGGATACTCTCCGTGGCTGATGTCTTCGATGCCCTCACATCGGACAGGCCTTACAGGCCTGCCATGTCCGTGGAAAAGAGTGCCTCCGAAATATTGAGGGCCAGTGGGTCCCAGTTCGACCCCGCTGTTGTGAGAGCTTTCGAGTCCGTCCTTCCTTCCCTGGCGGAGAAGGTCAGAAGGACATCAGAGCCCCAACAAAAAGACAATGGTCCCCGGAAAGGAGCGGGAAATGTCGCTGGGATATGAATTTGTCGAGAGAAGGGAGTTCTTCCGAGTAGAGGGAAGGGTGAGGCTTCACTACAGGAAGATTCGCTCCGACAGCCAGGAGCTCGAGCCTAACGATCAGCTCGGGCAGGTGAGCCAGGCGAAATCCGAAGATGTTGAGAGGGAGAGTCTTTCTCTGGATCAGATGCCCGCCGAGGCGCTTCTCAGGGAGATCCTCAAAAGGATCATGGCCATGGAAGAGAAGTTGGATGCCCTGTGGCATTTCTTCTCGACTAGATGGCCAGCGGAGGAGCTCCAACTTGTGCCAGCGCTAGTCAATATAAGCGGCTGTGGCATGCGCTTTCCCACAAAGGAAAAGTTCCAAGTGGGAGACAAACTGGAGGTAACGCTCGAGCTTCCCATGAGTCCGGGCCATCTCATAAGGCTCTGCGGTGAAGTAGTGCACATTCTCGAACCCGATGGCAGAGGTCCCTACCAGACGGCCATAAAGTTCATGAGCGTTTCCGAGTCGGACAGGGAACGAATAGTCCGCTACACCCTGGACAGGCAGTACCAGGAAATCTGCTCAAAGAGACCCTTCGTTTCGACTTCCTGAGCTGGACCTGAGGTGCCCAGCTAGCCTATTCGAGGGGCTTCCGCCTGTGGGAGCTGGTATTTGCGGAAGCGAGAAACGGTGGAACCGGGGACGTAATGCACCTAAGGTGCATTGGATAGCCTAGCAAGGCACGGGTTGCGGCTGGGTGGTTTTGTTGGTAGACATGACGAGGAGGGCGATTCTCTCGGAGGGGCGCGGTCTCCGCGCCCGCATTGCGATGCCGTGCGCAAGCCGAGGCATAACACAACCATCGGGGGCAAACGAAAGCCCGGTGGCCTAATGGGGCGATCCCCCGGTGGAGGCAAAGTCTCGTTTGCGGGCGTGCGGAGCCCGCCCCTCCGCCGGATTGGTGATCCGAGCTCGGATGGCCTCGCGGGGAAAACCCTGGGATAACGCGGAGGTCGGTGTTCTCGGAGGGACGCGCTCTGCGCGTCCGCGTGGCAAGGCTGGACGCGAGCCGGGGCATAACATGATCACGGACGATTTGGCAAGAAGCTGGCGGCCAAATGGGGAGATGTCTCGGTAAGTCGCGATGCGGATATTACGGGCGTGCGGAGCCCGCCCCTCCGAGGCGAGGCCGAGCCTTGCACGGACAGCCTAGCGGGGAGAGGCCGGGGACGACGCGTGAGGCGGTTTTCTCGGAGGGACGCGCTCTGCGCGTCCGCGTGGTAAGGCTGGACGCGAGCCGGGGCATAACATGATCACGGACGATTTGGGAAGAAGCTGGCGGCCAAAAGGGGAGATGTCTCGGTAAGTCGCGATGCGGATATTACGGGCGTGCGGAGCCCGCCCCTCCGCGGGGTGGGCCATCCAAGCTGGGATGGCCTCGCGGGGAAAGGCCGGGAATCAAGTGAAAGGCGTTTTTTTCGGAGGGGCGCGGTCTCCGCGCCCGCAAATACGGGCCGGACGCAAGCCGAGGCATCTCACCGTCACCGGCTCATTGGCGAGAGCATGGTGGCCAAAAAACGCCACATTCGGGTTGGCGTGATGCCTCCCTTGCGGGCGTGCGGAGCCCGCCCCTCCGCGGGATTTCCACTCAACAGAGACGGCCCTACGGGGCAAATCCGAGAGGCCGCAAGAGGCGGTTTTCTCGGAAAGACTCAGTAAACTGGATCTGGAAACGTGATCATGGGCCTGGGCTTCCCCACCATCCTGTACATGACCGGCGAGCTCCACCCCTCGGCCAGAAGCTCGTCATCGGCATCCAGTAATATACCATCGTGGATGGCCCAACTCCTTCCCCTCACAGTGTGGGCCATCTCCCGCCTCCTGAAAGGAGTGCTCCCGTCCATCAATCGATAGAGCTTCCCTCCGGGGAGAAATTCCTCGTGGATCCTCTTCATGAGGTGGTACCCACTGAAATACGAGAACCCATGCCTCTCGTACGTGATGGCGTTGTGATAGAAGAGGGCCTCTAGCCTTATACTCTTTATGGTGAGGGTTTTGCAAAAGAACTCGAGGCACTCTATAACCTCCCCTGTCAGGCCGAGACCTCTTCTGGCCTGACCTGGGAAGAGGCCGGCTTCCATCGCTTTTATCTCTTCCTGGATATTCCTTCCAGCCCATCCGAATAGGGTATCCCGGCCTTGGGAGTCCACTTGGGTCAAGAAGCGGGGGCTCTGGGGATCGTTGACCAATAGAAAATCCCACTCGAGCTGGGTGTAGTCAACTGTGTCCGAGATCTGGATCGAGTAGAGAGGCTCCTCCATTCCCTCCAGTCTCACTTCCACAAGGGCAGTCTGGTCCCAGCGAGGAGCCCAGATGCGGACCACCTTCGTGCTCCCACAGGAGAAGCTTATGGGGTCTATCTGGAACCTCCAATAGAGGCTAGGAGGAAGGAGGATCCTGTAAAATCCCTCCTTCTGGGAAGGACTCAAGGAATTGATCCTCCTGATCCAGCCCATGCTCAAATCCCCCTCTAGTCGATCGTAACGAGGGGCTCGGATGGCCTTGCCCGGGGCAGGCCGCGGAAGCGCTTCTCTAGCCTCTATTTAGCTCACCCATCCCATGGATGTCAAAAGAGCCCTTTGGCCATCTTTTCACTCGCGTACAAAATGGAACTGAATGTTACCACTTTGCAGCGATCTTGCTCTCCCGAGAAAGGCCCCGGTCGTGAAGGGCCCCCCTTCTCCCGTGATCTCCGCTCGTTCAAAGGCGTTGGCACGTTCCTTGCGCAAAGAGAACCGGGGATCGAAGAAGCTTTTTTGGAGGTCGACCATGGCGAGAAAAGTGCTCGTAGAGAGGACCAAAGGAGGGCCTCACCCCAATTTCCCAGTGGGAACTGTGAAGCAAGGGTGGGAGCTCAGTCCGCCCAAAGAGGGGGATCCTTATGTGATCTTCACGGAAAGCGGGAGCGTGTTCCGGACATCCAGGGTCACAAAGTTGTCCAACGGGACATTCGAGACCAGAAACTCCGTGTACAGGCTCATAGTTCTGGAGGAAAGGGCCGAATCGCCCCCAGGGGTCACGAGGGAGGTCTCGGTGGATTTCATGGAGAATCTATTTCCATGACCATTCCGTCGTGGGCGACCTCGAGCTCCACTCGGTCCATGTGTTGCATCATCTCGGGTCCAAGGTGGAAAAGGACAATCCTTTTGGCATCAAGCTCCCCCCTATGAAAAGCGAGATCAGTGTACCGGATGTGGGAGTGGTGGTCTTCCTGGAAGAAAAAACACTCACAAAGGAGCAGATCGCAGCCTCTTGCTAGCCTCGGTATCTCTGTTGTCCACCTTGTATCTCCTGTGTACCCGACCTTCACTCCCTTCCAGCCTATTCTGTAGCCTCTGGCTGGGATGGCACCGTGTTCCATCGCGAAGGTCTCGATGGTGATGTCGCCTTCCCTCACATCCTCGCCCGGCATGAGCTCCATGTATCGGACCTGGAATCTCCATTTGTGAGCCTTGAGAATATCGGGATAGGCTGCTCTTATCAGATCATCGCATCTCTGCTCTATGCCTTCTGGGCCAGCTATTACGAGGGGGGAGGACCTCTCGGAGATGAACTGATAGTCGATGAAGAAGAAGGGGATACCCCCGAAGTGGTCTCCGTGACAGTGGCTCACGAGGATCATTTTCACCTGGGCTGGATCGAGCCCTTTTGCTTTGAGGGCTGGGAGGGTGGAGGGACCACAGTCAAGAAGGACGTGAAAGTTTCCGTCAGTCAACAGGAAGCCGGAAAAATTCCTTCCTCCCGAGCCAAAGGCATCTCCACTTCCCAAAACAATGAGTCTGAGCATTTATCTACCCCTCAAAAGTGGTTTTTCGTCTCTACACGGTTCCCCGGGACCATGGGAACAAACCTGACTGGAAGCAACCTCTCAGTCTTTATCCCTTTTTCTTCCTTCGTGACCCTCACAAGCTCCTGAATCTCCTCTCCCACGGGCAATACCATCTTTCCGCCCACCTTCAGCTGATTCACCAACTCCTGCGGGATCTCGGGAGGAGCTGCCGTGACGATAATAGCGTCGAAAGGGGCCTCCTCAGGCCAGCCCTTGTAGCCGTCCCCGCACCTAACCTTCACATTCCTGTAGCCCAGGCTCTCGAGTCTCTTTTGGGCCTCCCTGGCAAGGGGCTCCAGTATCTCGATTGTATATACCTCTTTGGCCAGGAGCGACAATACCGCCGCATGATAACCGGAACCAGTGCCTATCTCCAGTACCTTTTCCCCACCTTTCAGCTCCAAGGCCTCGCACATGTAAGCCACTATGTAAGGCTGGGATATTGTCTGACCGTATCCTATGGGCAATGGAGTGTCATTGTACGCCCTTGACTTCTCCCTCTCCGGCACAAATAGGTGTCTTTCCACGGATCGCATGGCCTCTAACACCCTGGGATCCTTGACCCCCCTGGCCTCTATTTGATCTCGGACCATGCGGAGCCTCGCTGTCTTCATGGGGTCATCTCCCTCTGATCGGTCTTCCATGGAGGCCTCAATTGCCGGAAGACAAGGGAAAAGGAGTATTGCCACGACTCCCAATATCATCCTACCTATAGGTGGCCTCCCGCTTGGCTCCCAGGATCTTGACACGAACTCCCCTCGATCATAATCTTCTCTGACCCGGAAAACTCGGGGCCTCGGGAATGTTTCCTTTAGGCTGACCACAGAATAGCAGAAGGGTCTCGCAATGTTCAAGGACGTGAGTCCGCCAACAAGTGGTTCTCGTGGACATAGTGTCCCTGGTTGCGCCTTGAAGTGAAAGGGGAGGTGAGGAGATGTCCGAAGATCCTTACAAGGAACTTTGCCAGGCAATGGCTCAGAGGGGAGGTCCTTACCCGGGGATGGATATTCCTGAGTTCTACGCATTGGCAAAGGAGCTATTCCTCCCAGATGAGGCCAAGGTCTGTGCCTCAATGCCCAGGAGGCCTTCCAGCTTGTCCCAGATAGCCTCGCAGATGGGATGGGAGGAAAGGTCGCTGGGGGAGATCCTGGAGGCCATGGCTGACAAGGGCCTGTGCGGCACGGCCAAGGGGCCGCAGGGAGAAACCCTTTACATGGCCCTACCCTTTGTGCCCGGCATATTCGAGTACCAATTCATGAGGGGAACAGCCACGGAAAGGGACAAGAGGATAGCGAGGCTCATAAGGGACTACAAGAAGGCTGTGGAGAAAAGAAGAGGCGGACTCCCGAAGATCACCTTTCCCCTCAACAGGGTGATACCTGTCGAGAAGACCATACAGGCTGGAACGAGAGTCCACACCTATCAACAGGTCTCATCCTACATAGACAGGTACGAGCCCATCTCGGTCTCGACCTGTTTTTGCCGCCATGAGGCCAAGCTCTCGGAAGGCTCGGACTGTGGAAAGCCAAATCAGGTTTGTATGCAGTTTGGAGACGGGGCGAGGTACGTGATAGAGAGAAGGATGGGACGGGAGGTGACGAAGAAAGAGGCGAGGGAGATCTTGAAGAGGGCCGAGGAAGCCGGACTTGTTCATGCGAGCATAAACACCCAGGAGATAGACTTCCTCTGCAATTGTTGCCCATGCCACTGTATGATCCTCAAGATGGCCCTGGCTCAACCCAGGCCGGCACTCGCTTTGCAGTCGGGGTTCGAACCAAGAATAGATCCGGACAAGTGCGTTTCCTGTGGCACCTGTGTGGAGAGATGCCCTGCCAAGGCTCTCGCGCTCTCACAGGATGTCCCAGAGGTGGACAGAGACAGATGCTTTGGCTGTGGTGTGTGCTCGAGTGGCTGCCCATCTGAGGCAATAGAGCTCGTAGAGAGGGAAGGTATCTCGCCTCCTCCACCTGACAAAAGGGCGCTCAAAGACGCCTTGGTCAAAGCAAGCTCTCATCAAAAGGAAGGCCAAAAGGGGTGAGAAAATGTCGATATTGTTCCAGGAGACCACGATACGAGGACTGACCCTCAGAAACAGATTTGTGAGATCAGCTACATGGGAAGGGATGGCGGACGCCAAAGGGGCCCCCACAGAGGAGCTCATCCAGCTCATGGGGGATCTGGCATCGGGGGGTGTTGGGCTAATAATCACAGGCTATGCGTTCGTGAGCGAGGAAGGAAGAGGTGGTCCCAGGCAACTGGGCATTCACTCGGATGAGCTAGTGGGAAGACTGAGGGAGATGGTGAGGGAGGTCCATTCCAGGGGCGGGAGAATTGTGGCCCAGCTTGGCCATTGCGGGATTCAGGCCGCTTACAATCTCACAGGAATGGAGCCCATAGGCCCCTCTCCCATGGAAGGGAGACCAGGGAGGGGGATGACCCTGGAGGACATAGAAAGGGTGCGCCTCTCATTCGCGAGAGCTGCAAAAAGGGCTGTGGATGCGGGCTTTGACGGGGTCCAGATTCACGCTGCCCATGGATACCTCCTGAGCCAATTCCTCTCTCCTTATTTCAACAAGAGGGAGGACGCTTACGGAGGGTCCCTCGAAGGTAGGGTGAGGCTCCTCGTCGAAGTGACGAGGGGCATAAGGGAGGAAGTTGGTGCGGAAAAGCCCGTTCTCATAAAGATTAACTGCGAGGATTTTCTGCCGGGAGGTCTCACCCTGGAAGACTCGGTCAAGGCGGGGGAGATTCTCGTCAAAGAGGGCATAGATGCCATAGAGGTGAGTGGCGGCATGAGACTTGCTGGTCCCAAGTTCATGCCATCGAGGCTGGGCATAAGACATGAACACGAGGAGGCGTACTTCAAGGAGGCAGCAAAGGAGTTCAAGAGGAAAGTGGGTGTCCCAGTGATCCTGGTGGGGGGAATAAGATCTTTCCAGGTGGCAGAGAGGCTCGTGGAGGAGGGTTTTGCCGATTACATATCCATGAGCAGGCCCTTTATAAGGGAGCCTTGGTTAGTTAATCGATGGAAGGGAGGGGATCTGAGGAGGGCCTTTTGTGTCTCGGACAATTTGTGTTTCGAACCAGCTCAGGCAGGGGAGGGCATCTACTGTGTGACTGAGAGAAGGGAAACCAAGGGAGAATGATAGACCAAGAGGACGGGACCTCTTGCTGCCTCTCAGCCAGTCTGGAGCCATGAGTCGGGCCCCGGGGGAGGGGCTCGGCCCACGGCTCACCCGTCATCTCTCATCAGAGCTCAAGTCCAAGTCTCTCCCATACGGATTCTCCCTCCTTTATTTCCACGGCCTTGAGATAGGGGTATGTCTTGAACAGGAACCAAGCGAGGGGCAAGACCCCCAGCACTATTATGATGAGGTCAGGAATTATCCTGAGATTCCCCAAAAGGGCCACTGCTCCCCTCTCGAAGAAGCTCGCATCTCTCGCAACCCATAGGCCCTCCTTGAAGCTCGTCCAGGCCTGTATGGCTCCAACAGGAAGTAAGGTTGCAAGGGCCATGAGGGCGAGCCCGCCATTGAGGCCGAAGAAGGCGAGCTTCAGGGTGCTATCCTTCCACTTCCCAGTTGTCACGAGGCCCCTCCAGGAGAAAAGCAGGAGGGCGATGGACAGCATCCCGTAAGTGCCGAACAGGGCAGTGTGACCATGGTTCATGGTGAGATAAGTCCCGTGCTCGTAGTAGTTGACTATGGGAAGGTTTATGAGGAAGCCGAAAAGACCAGCTCCCAGGAAGTTCCAGAAGGAGGAGGCCACAAGGAAATAAAGGGGCCACCTGTATGGGAACTCCCTTCCTTGCTGCCGAATGCTCTTGTATTCCATGAGCGATCTCACCACCAGACCGAACAGGGGAACCGGCTCCATGGAGGAGAAGATAGCACCCCAGCCCAGCCAGAAGGATGGCCCACCGTACCAGAAATAGTGGTGGGCAGTTCCGATGATCCCTGTTATGAACACCAAGGCCGCCGTGAAATAAGCCACTGTGAGAGCTGCCCTGGCACTTGCAAGTCCCATGGCCACAAGGAGAAGGGAAATGGCGGCAACTCCGAAGAACTCAAATATACTCTCCACCCAGATGTGCACCACGAACCATCTCCAGTAGTCGGAGAGGGTCAAATGCGATCCTTTTCCGTAAAACAGCCCGAAGGCGAAAAATCCAACAACCAAGACGGCGCTGAAGACGTAGAACCAGATCAACGATGTGAACTCGTCTTTGTGACCCAGCCTCAAGTGATGGCCGACGGCTCTGTAAACCACCAGAAGCCAAAAGACCAACCCCACAAGAAGCAGGATCTGCCATAGTCTTCCAAGCTCCAAGTATTCCCAACCCTGGTGCCCAATCCAGAACCAAGAGCCCTCTCCTAGCGCTCCTTTTATCCCTGCCACCTCACCCAGGAGGCTACCCAGGGCCACTATGAGGACTGCCACAAAGAGCAATTGAACGAGGGTTCCCTGTCCCTTGGGTTCCCTCCCCCCCACTATGGGAGCCAAGTATATGGCCGAGGCGACCCAAGTGGTGGCTATCCAGAAGATGGCAAGCTGAAGATGCCATGTCTTGGCCCAGCTATAGGGGATGAGATCAGCTATGAACTGGAGCCAAAAGCTTCCTGGATGCACCGTGTAGTGGGCCAAAAGGCCTCCGAAACAGGTCTGTAAGAGAAGAAGGAGCACCACCACGAGGAAGAACTTCGCAGCCTTGAACTGGCTGGGAGTCAGCGGCATGTTCATCAGCTTCTCGGCCAAACTGGGACCCTTTGTGGGACCATACCAGAGCCCATAGTGATGGACCATGAAGATGAAGAGTCCGAGCACCACGAACAGGGAGAAAACTCCCCCAATGGACCAGAAGTAAGTCTGGGTTGTGGGCACGTTGCCCACAGTCCTGTCGGGAGGCCAATTGTTGGTGTAGGTGTAATCCTTGCCAGGTCTCAGGGTGGAGGCAACCCAGGCAGTCCAGAAAAAGAATCGGGAGATCTGCTGTCTTTCCTTTTCTGTAGGCACAGTCCCTGGCTGGATCCCGTAGCCTTTGTGGCCCTCCTTGAACGTCTTTTCCCAGAATGCCTCTACGGCTCTGAGTCCCTGTATTTGAGCCTGGGTAAGGGTCAAGGTGTCCTTGGCTGGATCATACCTGTTGGTCTTTATCTCGTGTACAACCCTCACATCCACCATCTCTCTCTGTATCTGGTCGAGCTGGGTATATGGTTTGCCGTATTGATCCTTGGAGATCCAGTCCCTCACGGCATCCCCCAAAAGCTTCAGGCTCAATGCTGAGAACTCAGGTCCCCTTTGAGATCCATGGCCCCACACACTTCCGTGATCCATGAGCCCGTATCTCTGATAGGTGTTTTGACCTGCCAGGATGTCCTCTCTTTGGAACAATGTTTTTCCGTCGGGGGAGATGACCTTGGCCGGATAAGGGGGGAGTTCATCCCGTGCTGAAAACCCCCCCGCAAGCAAGACCACCATCGCCACTACAAAACTCAGGATAGCCGCCCATTTGAGTTTTCCCAATGACATGACCCACCTCCTAGATTTTGGTTTTCACCCTTCCTCTGTCGAGGACTCAGAGGCCTGATGCTCGAGAAGGATCTTTTCTCTGAAATCCTTCCAGTCTGCGAATATCGGATACTCCTTCGGGAATACGGAAATCCTGTCTCCAGGCATGACCAAGTAGTCATCCCTGACAGGCCTTCCATTGGCGAAGACCACCTGGACCTTATCCCTCTCGGCAGAGATGGCCAAAAGGAGTTTTGCTAGACTCAAAGGTTCCGAGCACGGAAAGACAATGGTCGATGAATGTTCTCTTTGGTATCTCCTGAGGGAGCCAAAAAGCTGGATGATTACCTTTTGGGCCATGGAGTCACCTTTGGAAAACCTAGTATTTCGATCCGACATTGCCAGATTTCGCAAGATGTTGTTTGTGTTTCATTGACCTAAGTCAAAAGGAAAGCCTAAAAGTTGAGCCCATCCCAGTGGAAAAATCTCCCACCCCCTTCTCCTGAGGACTTATCCAGCAAGACCATCTTCCTGGCGCCAGACCAATTCTCGGAGGGCCGAACTCGACACGCCCCCGAGGAAGGGGCCACGCCAACCACAACATTGCCACCTTTTGGCCACGGGCCCCTCGCCGACCCGGGGGTGACGATGACATGCCCGGGCTCGCGTAGGGCCCTTTTTTGCGGACGCACGGAGTGCGCCCCTCCGAGAAAACCACCTCAGCGGCATCTGGGGCTTTCCCCGCAAGGCCATCCGGTCTGGGCTCACCCCCCGCGGAGGGGCGGGCTCCGCACGCCCGGATAGGAGGCTTGGGCTGGACCCGGGTCATGTCCCCATTAGGCCACCGGGCGTTCCTTTGCCCCCGATGATTATGTTATGCCTCGGCTCGCTTGCGGCATCGGAATGCGGACGCACGGTGTGCGTCCCTCCGAGAAAACCACCCTCAGGGGCATCCCGGGGCTTTCCCCGCAAGGCCATCCGGTCTGGGCTCACCCCCCGCGGAGGGGCGGGCTCCGCACGCCCGCAAAGAGCGATTTTCCTTCGCCGGGACTTGTCCGCATTAGGCCAAGGGACAGCCGTTCAATCATTGAGATTTGTTGCCAAGCCTATTGCCCTATTAGGCGGACCCAGAGAGCGCGTCCCTCCCGCAAAAACTTCTAGTTCCCGACCTCCTCTAGATCTCCCCACCGAGGCCCAAAACACGACCCTTGTCCCCTTTACATGGTGGCAAAAAACTTGGCACCTCGTGTCTCTCCCATTCCTCCGGTCCCTTAGGCCAACTGAACACTCCAGTGGCAAGAAAATTGCATCAATCTGTTTCCCAGAGGGATGGCCCATGGTTGTCCAAGAAGCATCTTCCAGTGAGGTTCCCTCCTAGGTCGCTACCTTCCCAAAGAGACGCACGATCTCGTCCGCCTCAAGACCATGGGCCGTCCTATTTGTGGCTGGAATGACCCTGGCTTTTTTCCCGGGTTAATGGTAATAGTACCTCGTTTTCTCTTTGGTCGTTTGCTCTCTCACGAGAAAATCCTGCAAGCACTCTGGGAGGAAGATCATGGCAAGAGATCCTGTGGGCACAGTGGAGTCAGTGTACATGGAGCGCCGAGTTTTCCCCCCTCCCCAGGAATTCGTGGAGAAGGCTAAAGTCAAGAGCTTGGACGAGTACAAGGCCACTTATGCCAAATCCATTGAGGACCCGGAGAAGTTCTGGGGGGAGATGGCCGAGAAGTATTTGGTCTGGTTCGAGAAGTGGGAGAAGGTCGAGGAATATAGCTTCAGGCCCCCTGTCTTCGTTAGGTATTTCAGAGGAGGAAAGCTCAATGCCTCCTACAATTGTCTGGACAGACATCTGGGGGATTGGAGGAGGACCAAGGCAGCCATCATATGGCAGGGAGAGCCATTGGAGGAGTCTCGAACCTACACATACCAGGAGCTCCACAGGGAGGTCTGTAGATTTGCGAATGTGTTGAGATCCATGGGGGTGAAAAGAGGAGACAGGGTGTCCATTTACTTGCCCATGATTCCGGAGCTTCCCATAGCAATGCTGGCTTGCGCGAGGATAGGGGCTGTCCACAGTGTCGTGTTCGGGGGATTCAGCGCAGAGTCCTTGAGGGATCGTATCCTAGATGCTGGAGCGAAGATTCTCATAACCTCCAATTACGCTTACAGGGCTGGAAGGATTCTAGAGAGCAAGAAAACCGCGGATTTGGCCTTGGAAGAATGTCCCCATGTGGAAAGGTGCATAGTGGTGAGGAGGATTCCCCGAGAGACACCCATGAAAGAAGGAAGGGACTATTGGTGGGACGAGCTCATGACCAATAGTTCAGCCAGGTGCGAGCCAGAGGTCATGGATGCCGAGGATCCTCTATTCATCCTCTATACGAGCGGTAGCACCGGAAAGCCCAAGGGCGTGCTCCACACAACCGGCGGATACCTGCTTTATGCGACCATGACCTTCCAATACGTTTTCGACTATAGGGATGAGGACATTTACTGGTGCACTGCGGACATAGGCTGGGTCACTGGCCACAGTTACATCGTATATGGCCCCCTTTCCTCGGGTGCCACGAGCCTCATGTTCGAGGGAGTGCCCAACTACCCGGAACCCGATAGGTTCTGGGAGGTGGTCGAGAAGTACAGGGTCAGCATCCTCTATACGGCGCCGACTGCCATAAGGGCCATGATGCGCGAGGGCGAGAAGTGGCCACAGAGAAGAGATCTTAGCTCCCTCAGGCTTCTTGGCTCTGTGGGAGAACCCATCAATCCCGAGGCTTGGCTTTGGTATTACAGGGTAATAGGCAACGAGAGATGTCCCATAGTGGATACCTGGTGGCAGACCGAGACAGGAGGCATTCTCATCACGCCCCTTCCAGGGGCCATTGCCCAGAAGCCCGGCTCTGCAACTCTTCCCTTCTTCGGGGTAGACCCCGCAGTCATAAGACAAGACGGGACAGAGGCAGAGGTCAACGAGGGAGGCTACCTGGTCATTCGCAGACCATGGCCAGGGATCATGAGGGGGGTTTTCGGCGATCCATCCAGGTTCGAGCAGACCTACTTCGCCCAGTATCCCGGAATGTACTTCACAGGTGACGGGGCCAGAAGGGACGAAGACGGTTACTTTTGGCTCATGGGCCGGGTGGACGATGTCCTCAATGTGTCTGGTCACAGACTGGGGACAGCGGAGATAGAAAGCGCTCTTGTGGCCCATCCCCTCGTGGCGGAGGCAGCAGTCGTGGGATATCCCCACGATATAAAGGGCCAGGGAATATACGCTTTTGTCACCTTGAAACAAGGGGTGGAGCCCACGGAGGATCTGAGAAAGGAGCTCATCCAGCATGTGAGAAAGGAGATAGGGCCCATAGCCACCCCCGACAAGCTTCATTTTGCAGAGGCCCTTCCCAAGACGAGGAGCGGAAAGATAATGAGAAGGATCCTGAGAAAGATTGCAGAAGGAGCTATCTCGGAGCTGGGAGATACATCCACCCTTGCAGATCCAACCGTTGTGGAAAAGCTCGTGGCCGGAAGGCTATGATCTGGAAAGGGGAAGCAGGATGGGTTCACGGTAAACCTTTTTTGGGGTTTGCACTCGAATTGGAGTACGGTATCCTTCACAGAACGCGCACTCCAAGGGACCCTGGAGGTGAGGGATGAGGAGACTTTATGGGGGCAGAAACTGGGCTTTTGTGGCACTCATGGGCATCCTCTGGGCGAGCTCGGCCTGGGGGCAAGAGAAGGTGGTTCTGAGTCTTGAACAACTCATTCAGCTCGCCATTGAGAGAAGCCCAGAGATGGCGGAAGCCGAAAAGGACATCCTCATTGCTGAAAGCGACCTCGAGCAAGCCAAGGCCGCCCGCCTTCCCCAGCTCGATGCCCTGGCCATAGGGGGGGTGGTGGATGCTGCGGACAGGCCCATTGTGGTCGTCTCCCCCAGGCCTGGCCCGGGGGACAGGTACTTGAGGGGGAGACTGGAGAATCCGGATTGGGACCCTGGAGACCCAGGCCCCTTCGGAAAGCTGGACATAACAGTGATCCAACCCCTCTATACGTTCGGGAAGATCTCGAGCAGGATAGATGCGGCCATAAAGGGGGTGGAGGTGAAGAAAGCTGCCAGGGAGAAGACGAGGGGGGATGTGGAGCTGAGGGTCAAGGAGCTCTACTTCGCCCTGCTTCTCTCGCGCCAGGGCAAGGAGGCGGCTGAGGATGTGAGCTCCTTTGTGGAGGATGCGAGAAGACGGATAAAGAGGCTTCTGGAGCTTGGCTCCACCTCTGTGGATGAAAGCGACCTTTACAGGGTAGAGGCCTATGCGGCTGAGGCCAAGAGATTCAAAGCCAAGGCCGAATCTGGGTCCAAGCTCGCGTACATGGCCCTTAAACAGATGATAGGATTCCCCCCTGAGAAGGATTTCGAGCTGGATGTGAAGGAACTCCCCAAGGACCCGAGGGCCCTTGGGGACCAGAAGGACTATATCGAGATGGCCCTGAGGATGAGGCCAGAGCTGGAGCAGATAGAGAAGGGGCTCGAAGCGAAAAAGAGCCTCGTGGAAGCGGCAAAGGCAGACATGTATCCATCCATTTTCCTCGCTGGTGTGGCATCTCTGGCTGGCGCACCCAACAGGGAGCACTGGGATATAGCGTATATCAGAGACGAATACAACCATGCCAATGGGGGGGTTGTGCTCGGTGCCAAGTGGCATTTCGATTTCGGGATTCAGCAGGCAAAGGTGAGCAAGGCAAAAGCGGAATACGAGAGGCTCCTCCACACCAGGGACTATGCCTTGAGGAACATTCCCCTGGAAGTAGCAAAGCACTACCAGGATGCCATCGAACACATGCAAGCCTTCCAGGCCTCCGAGGAGGCTGCATCCGCAGCGAGGAAATGGGTGGTGGTGGCCTTCGCCAACTTCGATATGGGAGTGGGACAGGCAAGGGACATATTCTTCGCTGTGGAGCGCTACGGGAAAAACCAAGGAGATTACTTGCTAAGCCTCCTCAACTACCATCTCGCACTAGCCAGGTTGAGCCACGCGGTGGCTCAGTATAGAGAAAAGACGAAGTGAGGGCCGGAATCGCTCCTTGCGGGAGATAAGGCGCAAACTTCTGGGGGCCTGGGTGGCATGGACGCTCCTCAGGCCTCGTTTGATTTTGGGCGCTGTGGCCGCGGTGAGCGTGGCCTGTGTGATCTACTCCGCCCAGGAGCTGGATTTTCAGACTAGCCAGCTGGATCTCATCTCCAGGGAAGATCCCATAGTGAAGCTAGCCCAGGAGGTCAAACCCTTTCAGGCGAAAGACACATTCACCGTGGTAATAGAAGCCCCAACCCCTAGAAGGGCGATCGAGTTTTTAAATAGCGTGAGGGAGAGAATCGAGGGGGATCCATCCCACTTCAAGGATGCCTTCTTCAGGGTGGACCCCGACCTTCTGAGGCCATGGGCGCTCCTCTACATGGACAGAAAGGACTTGGATTTTCTCTCGGAGCGTATAGATCAGTATCCGACCCTGATCCAGGGCATTGCCCATAGGCCCGATCTCACAAACTTCCTGGATCTCGTCAACCAAGAGATGGCTTCCCGAATGGTTCAAGCCCTTTTCACTGACTTCCTGCGCCTCCCCAAGGAGGGGGAGAAGAAGGCTGAAGAGCCCATGGACCTGGGGTTTCTCATCGCGACCCTCCAGGGGGTATTGGATCACCTGGAGGGAAATTACTACTACCTTTCGCCTTGGTCGTCTTTTTTCAAGGAGGGCTTCTGGGACCGAGAATTGGAGGGCTATTTCTGGGTGGCAGAGAAGAAGTTCCTCCTTTTCTTCGTGACCCCGGTGAGAGAGAAGGAGACCTTCAACCGGGCGAGGAAGTCCCTCGAATACCTGAGAAAGACCCTGGAAGATGTGAGGAGATCCTTTCCCGATGTCCAAGTAGGGGTCACCGGCCAGGAGGCCCTCAAGACAGACGAGATGACCGTGGCCTTGGAGGACATGTCCT
>JAPWUY010000312.1 GCA_028275295.1 Thermodesulfobacteriota bacterium
CTTTACCAAGTCATCGGAGTTGCCGAAGATGGCCATGACATGGCCTCCCAGAAAAGCGGTTATTTGGGGGGCAGCTCCTGTAAAGGGCACGTAGTTGAACTTGGCTCCTGTGAGCTTCTGAAGTCTCAGGGTGGCCATGTGATGGCCCGAAAAAGTACCGGAACCCCCGATGGTTATCTCGCCGGGCTTTGATTTGGCTGCTTCCAGAAACTCCTTCAGTGTCTTGTAAGGGGAGGTCTTGAGGACAGCCAAACCCAGGGGGGTTCTCTGGAAGAGGCATACGGGGACTATCTGTTCTGTCTTGTAGCCTGTCTGTTGCTGCATGGGCTGGAGGATGATGTGGGGGATGTTGATGCCGGCCATGAGATATCCATCCGGCTTGGCCCTCACGAGTTCGGTCCACCCGAGAGCTCCTCCCCCTCCCACCTTGTAATCGATCACTATCTTCTGGCCGAGAATCTTCTCCAAGAGGGGTTGTTGTCTTCTGGCCTCCCTGTCGGATTGGCCCCCGGGATCGAAACACACAAGATAGGTTATGGGCTTCTTGGGGTAATCCTCCTTGGCCCAAGCGCTGGAGAATGTTCCAACCACTGCCCACACAAATCCCGTCACCAATGCGGTAAACATTCTCCCTTTCATGGCCACCTCCTTAGATGGGTTTGGAGACAGGCGTCTCTTCCGCGGATCAATTCTTCGCAACTCCCCATAGGGGAGGGTCAACTCCCCCGGGAACCCCATTCCTATCTCAAGCGCTGACATACAATTTAGTCAGTACAAACTCCCTGTGGCCCAGGGTCTCTGCCGCCGTGAGACGACCATTGGCCGTCCGGACTATCAGATCGAGGAGCATGTCTCCCGCTTGGTCCAAGGTCAGCTCACCCCTCAATATGGCCGATACATTCAGGTCTATGTGCTCGCTCATGGTAGAACAGGTTATAGGGTTCGCGGAGATTTTTATGACCGGAACAATGGGATTCCCCACAATGTTACCCTGCCCTGTGGGGAAGAGATGCACCACAGCCCCTGATGCTGCCCAGAGGGTCACAGCCTCCGCTGCCGCAGAGGAGGTGTCCATGAACCACAATCCCTTTCCCCTGGGAGCCTCTGCAGGCTTGAGCACACCGACGTATCGCGACTTCTTTCCGATCTTCTGAAGATTACCGAAGGCCTTCTCCTCTATAGTCGTGAGACCCCCCCTTATGTTGCCCTTGGTAGGCTGGGAGCCCGAGAGGTCATCGGTCTTGTGCTTCAGTATTATCTCGTTGTAGGCCTGCCATACCCTGTAAAACTCCTCTCCCACCTCAGGAGTGGCGGCCCTCTGCTTGCAGACCAGTTCTGCCCCTGTTATCTCCGAGGTCTCACCGAAGCTCACAGTTGCGCCCATCTCCACCAGCTTGTCAACCGCATTGCCCACCGTGGGATTGGAGGCCAAGCCGGAGGTTGTGTCGGACTCTCCGCACTTGATGGATACATAGAGCTCGTCTAGAGTGCACTCGGTTCTCTTGAGCTCCGATGCCCACTGAAGGTATTCCTTGGCCTGCCTGGATGCCTCCATTATGGTCTTGAGATCGCCATTGCGCTCTATGGAAAAGCCCTTCACGGGCTTTCCAGTGGCAGCGATTCCTTCAACCAGCTTCTCTGTCCATTCAGGTTCAATCCCAATGACCACGACAGCCGCCACATTTGGATTCGAGCCAGTTCCTATCATGGTCCTGAAGAAAAGCTCCAGGTCCTCCCCGAATTGAAGCCTCCCATAGGCGTGAGGTATTGCCAGCGTGCCTTTCACAATGCTAGCCACTGCCTCGGACGCGGCATTTGAAAGGTCATCCAAGGGGAGGATCACAACATGATTCCTGACCCCCACCTTCCCGTTCTCTCTCCTGTATCCCCAGATCTTAGGCGCTTTCATCTCACCACCTCTTTGTCTTGAGATTGTGAATGTGAACATGCTCGCCCTTCTTTATGGGCGCAACCACCCTTCCTATGTCGTGACCATATTTGATCACGGTGTCCCCGACTTGAAGGTCCGCAAGGGCTATCTTGTGACCCAATGGGATGGCCTGGAGGGCCTTCACCTCTATGGATTCTTGCGTGTCCATGTAAAGACCCTTAGCGACTTTTCCAGCCTCTATGTCCACAGTTGCCACACCCACATTGTCCGATTTTTCGTGAACGAGAAAATCGACCATTTTCATACCTCCCACGGAAAGGCCTTTTATTCTGTGCCCGAAACCACAGTCCATAGCTTGCCACAAATCCGCGAAAAGCCCAAGAGCTCGTTTTTTGTGGACAAGGCGGGGTCTATTCTGGGCGGAGCCCTCTCTCCTTTTCGGGGCGCGCCAGGAGTCTCCATCACTTCATCTCCGTTCATCTTTTGCCCTCGCAACACTCCATCAATCAGAAGATGGTGCGGTGAAAGCACTAGAGCCTAGGTGCCACGGATTGCTCCCCAGGGTTGTCCTTCGGGCCGGTTTCTCCATGTCTTGTCAGGGGTCCTCCCCCACTCCTCAGGATGTTTGGGCTTTGTTCTAGAAACCATTTTCTCGGCCAGGGGGTCCAACCTGTAACTCACTTTTTTCACCTTGGCGGAAAGGGGTGAGCCCTTCTCGGGGCTCGAACCCGTCTCGCTTCCATCGTCAGGAGGTTCATTATGCGATTTTCGTGCCTATTTTCCGCTGAACCCGAGATTGGCTGAAATGATTGGAGGATTGGGGAACCTTCATTGGGACACAGAGGACCTATTTGCCGATATTTGGGCACTATCGCCCAAATGCGGGCTTGTGTTACCTTGTGTTGAGGCCTTAGAATCTTTTTTGGGAGGCCAACAGATGGTGCAAGTTAGAAAATGGGATCCAGCCACCCGCTACCAGATCCTTCTCAAGATAAACAATGCCATAGTCACTCAGACGAAACGGGACTCCCTTTTTAGGGCCCTGGCCAGAGAACTCAGGAAGCACTTCCAGTATGACCGCTTGAGTATAAACATCTACGATCCAAAAAATCAGTCTCTCAGCTATTTTGCTGCAGCCGATGGGATCAATCCAGAGGGCATATCCTGCCTGGAAAGTCGTCCTCTGGCCATGGGAGCAGTGGCCAAGCTAGTCATAGAGACGGGAAAGCCCGTAGTCATGGAGGATTTGACCAAGTATCGGCACCTGTCCTCTGTGGTCTCAATGCTCGAGTCGGGGCTCAGGACTACCATGGCCTTTCCCCTAATAGTGCGCAAGAGGATTTTGGGAAGCATTCACTTCTCGTACAGGAAAGCGCCCCCAGAGCTCCCTGAGCTCAAGGAAGTTCTCGAAGAGGTATCCAAACAGGTGGCCATAGCAGTGGACAACATGCTCTCCTACGAGGAGCTCAAGAAACTAAACGAGATCCTCGAGGGTCAAAAAAGATACCTGATGGCCAGTGCCGAGGATCGTTATCGGGAGGACAGCTTCTTCTATGCCTCCAGGGCCATAAGGGAGATAATGGAGCAGGTTCGGCTCGTGGCTGATACGGATGCCTCTGTTCTCATAACTGGGGAGACGGGAACGGGCAAGGATTACATAGCGAGGACAATCCACAGACTGAGCAGCCGTCGCAACGAGCTTTTCGTGAAGGTCAATTGTCCAGCCCTGGCATCCACCTTGTTCGAGAGCGAGCTTTTTGGACACGCAAAGGGGGCTTTCACCGGCGCAGACACTTTGAGGGTAGGCCGTCTGGAAATGGCCCAGGGCGGAACGGTCTTCTTCGACGA
>JAPWUY010000313.1 GCA_028275295.1 Thermodesulfobacteriota bacterium
TGGGGCTCGTCATCACTGGGTTCATTCCCAATCCACTGGACAAGGTATTCGAATACTCTCCCACCTGGCCCGAGGTTTTCATAACCTTGGGGGTATGGGCCATGGGGTTCCTGATCTTGACCGTGCTTTACAAGATAGCGATCTCAATAAAGGAGCAAAGGGAAGGATGATCCGGCTGGAGGGAGACCCCGATGGGAGTTGGACTGGGAAGCCCCCTAGTTACAAAAATTTTGGAAGGTGAAAAGGGATGAAAGAGGTGAAGAAGATACTCTGGCCCACGGATTTGTCCCAGAGCTCTGCCCAGGCTCTTCCCCTTGTGACATCACTGTCACAGAAGTACGGGGCAGAGGTCCACCTGCTTTTTGTGGCAGAGGACATAAGTCAGGTGATCAACTTTTATGGCCAGGACCACCCTGGGCCAGTTGAGGAGTTCAGGAATTGGATAGTCAGGAAGGCTCAGGAGAAGATGGACAAACTCTGCGAACAGTCCCTGGGGGGGTGCCCAGCATACAGGAAGGTGATAGTTGTTGGGGATCCAGCCCAAGAGATATTGAGATACATCAGCGACCAGGGAATGGATATGGTGGTCATGGCTACCCACGGCCACGGCTGGGAGAGCCACCCCCATCTTCCCGGCCAGGCAGTTTTCGGAAGCGTGAGCGAGGAGGTGGTGAAGAATTCTCCTGTGCCGGTGCTCACGGTGAGGGTTTCAAGAAAGGAGTGACGGAGCCCTAGGAAAAGCTTGACAGGTCATGGTTTGTCCTCTAAAGTGCTGAAGACAAGGGAGAGAAACCTCTATAGATGAGGTAGACTTCTGGGCCTCCGAAAGGGGCCCACAAGAAAATCAGGAGGAGAGGAAAATGCCGTATCGTGTGACCGTGAACAAAGAGACTTGCGATGGCGACGGAGAGTGCGTGGAGATTTGCCCTGTGGATGTCTACGAATTGGACGCCAATGGCAAAGCCGAGCCAGTGAACATGGACGAATGCATCGGGTGCGAGAGCTGCATCGAGGTCTGCCCCACGGACTCCATAACAGTGGAGGAGATTTGACAGTAGAGCCCGAGGGCTCTGATCTGTGGGACCAAATGGGAGGAAAAGGATTCGGGGGACATGAAGGCGTGTCCCCCTTTTTTTGGCCACCCTGGGAGATCCTGAACCCTCCGATCTCCTCCCCGGGCAGTGGACCGATGAAGGCACCATGGCCAAGGCCTATTTCACAACCAACGAGGTAGCCAAGATCTGCAGCGTGACCCGTCAGACCGTGATCAACTGGATAAAGTGGGGTAGGTTGAAGGCCCTTTCCACCCCAGGCGGACACAGGCGAGTGATGAGGGAGGATCTGGTCTCGTTCATGGAAAGAAACGGTCTGGATCTTCTCTTACTGGAGAGATTCGAGGAGAGGAGCAAGGGTCAAGTGCCCCATTGTTGGGAGTACTTCTCGACTGGCTTCACGAGAAGAGGATCCGCCCACGACTGTGACCAGTGCCTGGTGATGCAGTCCAAGGCTCTGAGATGCTATCTCCTCAGGTACAGAACCATCCAGGACTCGGATACCTGCAAGACTAGCTGCGAGACCTGTCCATATTTGCGAAAATATGGTAGGAAACTGGGCTTCATCCCCTGGTAGTCCGTGGATCGGACTTGAGCTGGAGTTTGGACCTGGAAGAGGAGGTTTGGGGTCGTCTCTCGGGGCAGGTTGCGCTCACGTCCCGGGAGCCGATCCCCTATGGGACGATCGTGGAAGGCGGGGCCCAAGCTCGACTATCTCTCTTCTTCCAAGGATCACTAGCTAGGGTCTCCCGCTGATATCCCAGAAGACCCTCACCTAGAAAAGAAAGGTGGCTCAAAATGGCCGAGCCCAAACTCAAGGACTTGGGTGAGAGAGTCGGGATAGTGTTGCACAGGCCAAGACTTCCAGAGAATATCGGCGCTTGTGCTCGGGCCATGTGGAATATGGGGCTTTCGAGGCTTCTACTCGTTGGGCCTGTGAGGTGGGACGAGCCCGCCATGTACAGGATGGCGACCAGGGAAGCGGCCCATGTGATAAGGGATGTGGAGGTTTACGACTCTCTCGAGGCAGCCCTATCCTCCTATCACCTGGCAGTGGGAACTACAGCCAGAACCGGGGGTTTGAGGGGTCCCCTTTGGCCGCCCTGGATTGCTGCCCAGAGAATAATATCCCTGGGCCGTCAAGATAGGGTGGCCATGGTTTTCGGCCCGGAGGACAGGGGTCTGAGCAACGAGGAGTTAAAGCTCTGCCAAATAACCGTCAGGATCCCCACTGCGAGTTTCTCATCCCTCAATCTGGCCCAGGCGGTGCTCATCATGTGCTACGAGCTCTTCAAGGCCGCCATGTCCGAGGAGCTAGGGATAAAGGAGAGACACGGCCCCCTTGCCACCATAGAGGAGATAGAGGCAATGTACGAGCACCTGGAGGACGTGCTCGTCAAGATATGCGCTATCCCAGAAAGTAATAGAAAAACGGGGATGATGAAGGTGAGGAGGTTCCTCTCCAGGATAACCCTCAGGCCCCATGAGGTGAGGATGATAAGAGGCCTGTGCAGACAGATAGAGTGGTACGGGAGCGCCAAGAGAAGACAAGAGGAAGAGGGGGGACCTCCCCGAGCTGATGCGTGAGAGGGTTCATTGTGATGGATGGACTCGATGCCATAGAGGGCTTCATAAAACCAAAGAGTGTAGCGGTAATAGGGGCCTCTTCGGACCCCAAGAAGGGTGGCTATGCAATTTTGGCAAACCTCCTGGAGTACTGCGGGGATAGGCTCTATCCAGTGAATCCCAAGTACGAGGAGGTCCTGGGTCTCAAGTGTTATGCGTCTGTGGAGGGGTTGCCCGAAGAGGTCGATCTGGCCATAGTCTTCACCCCAGCCCCCCAAGTTCCACGAGTGATAGAGGAATGCGGTCGAAAGGGGATAAGAAGGGTGATGATCCAGAGTGCCGGGTTCGCCGAGGCCGGCATCCAGGGAAGGAGAATTCAAGAGGAGTGCTTGGCCAGGGCCAGAAAATGGAAGATCAGGCTCTGGGGACCCAATTGCATGGGGGTGGTGAACGGGCAAGAGAGAATGGTGGCCTCCTTCATGAGGCCCCATGTGTGGAGAGAAGTTCTCAAGCCAGGGCCAGTTTCTCTCATCGTGCAGAGTGGGATGGCCTCCGCTGGGTTCCTGATGCAAGTGATGAGCGAGGGGTATTTTGGCCTGAGCAAGGCATGTTCCATAGGAAATCGATGCGATGTCAATGAGTGTGACATCCTGGAATATCTGGCCCTGGACGAGTCCACCCAGGTCATCGCCATGTACATCGAATCCCTGGCCGATCCCATGAGGTTCAGGCGCGTTGTTGGGGGGCTTGGAAAGCCCCTTCTGGTCCTCCTTGGAGGCCTAAGCCCAGATGGTGCTAGGGCAGCCATGAGCCACACCGCCTCCATGGCAGGAAGAGGGGAGCTTGCCGAAGCCCTTTTCAGGCAGCTAGGAGTGAAGAGGGCATACGACTTCGTCGAGCTCATGGATCTCACCAAGGCCCTCGCCCTCTGGAGAGGAAAGGGACTGGGGAGGAACGTGGCGATCGTCACCTTCAGCGGTGCTGCTGGAATCGTTGCCACTGATCACCTCTGGAAGGAGGGGCTCGGCCTGGCTAGCCTATCGAGGGAGACCCGGGAAAAGTTGAAGGGGATTTTCCCCCCTTGGATGG
>JAPWUY010000314.1 GCA_028275295.1 Thermodesulfobacteriota bacterium
ACAAACAGGGATCTCAAGAAGGCCATCCAGGAGAACCGTTTCAGGGAAGATCTCTATTACAGACTGAATGTGATCTCCATTCACGTGCCTCCTCTAAGGGAGAGGAAGGAGGATATTCCCCTTCTCGTCGATGCCTTCATAAAGAAACATTCCCTCGCCTTGAACAGGGAACCTGTGAAGATCTCGCCCTCTGCCCTTAAGCTCCTAATGGAATATGACTGGCCGGGAAACGTGAGGGAGTTGGAGAACGTCATAGAGAGGGCCCTAGTCATAGGGCGGGGCAAGCAGATCCTGCCAGAGGATCTGCCCTTTGGACAGAAGGAGACGAGCCCTCGGGAACAGCCAAAGGCCCTGAGGGAGGTGGAGAGGCTTCACATAGTTCGAATACTCGAGGAGACCGGTTGGAACGTGAAGCAGGCCGCCCAGCTCCTGGAGATAGACAGACAAACCCTCTACAACAAGATGAAGAGATACAACATCAAGCCTCCCGGGAGGTAATCTCATCCCTTGAAGCTCTACATAGCCCCACTCGGAACAGTGGATGAGAGGGTGCTTGCTCGCATTTGCGAAGTGATAGAGGAGCAGGTGGGGGTGGAGTGTGCCACAATGTCTCCATTGGAGAACCCGAGATATGCCTACGATGAAAGACGTTGTCAGTACGACTGCAAGGCGGTCCTCGAGAGAATCAAGAAAAAGTGTCCGGAAGATGCCTTGGGGATCCTCGGGGTCACTCATGTGGATCTCTTCCTTCCCGTGCTCAAGTACGTTTTCGGGATGTCGGAGGTGGGAGGCAAGTGCGCCGCCATCTCCCTGTATAGGCTGAGGCCGGAGTTCAACGAGGAAGGCCCGGATGAGGAGAAACTCTTGAAGAGAGTCGAGAAGACAGCCCTCCACGAGATAGGACACATACTGGGAGTGACCCACTGTAGGGATCCCAGGTGCGTCATGAGGGCCTCAACGACCGTGGAACACACGGACGCGAAGGAGCCCAGGTTCTGTCCCAGTTGCAAGGAGCTCGTGAGGTGGGAGCTCAGGCTCAGATCCCTGGAAGGTAAAAGACCGTCCGTGCCGAGAAAATAGACACAAAAGAAAACCCTTCGACAGGGAAACATTCCTCGGAATATCCGATACTTATCCCAAGAAGGGCAAAAGCTTGTCGAAGTTTTCGACACTCCGACTCCTCCTTCCGGGAAATTGCCTTTAATTCCAACCTCTTGGAAAGGAGAAGGAAGTGGGCATGGTGTTTGCTACTCTCATGGGTGGAAGGACCAATCACAGAGAGGAGGGATGAGACATGGCACCCATGGCAAAAGGAACCTCTTTGAAGGTCGTCCCCGCAGGAAGGAGAAAGTGCATCTGGATGGAGGCTGGGGTTGTCTCCTTCAAACTTTGCGACAACAACTACGACTGCCCCACCTGCGCCTACGATCATGCCATGCAGGCCAAGGTGGAAGAGGCGAGGGTCACGAAACCCCAGCCCTTTGTGGAGGCCCCCAAGGAGCGCTTCACGGAAAGCTGGGTGCAGAAGATGATGAAACTTCCAGCATCCCGCAGAAAATGTCGTTACATGCTCACTGGAGAGGTCTCAAGCAAGATATGTCCCAACGCTTATGAGTGCGGCAGTTGCGAGTTCGATCAGATGATGCAGGAGAGGCTAACCAAGGAAGTGATTCCGGTCAGGGCAGAAAGCCATGTGGCGGGACTCATTGTGGCAGAAGACATCTATTACCACGAGGGCCACACGTGGGCGAGGCCAGAGTATGGTGGAAGGGTTCGGGTAGGACTCGATGACTTTGCGAGGAGAATAGTGGGGAGGATAAAAGAGGTTCAGCTCCCGCCCATTGGCAGGGAGGTGAAACAAGGGGAAGTGGCATTCACTGTGAGGAGGAATGGGCACACAGTGGGGATCCTCTCTCCAGTGGATGGCATAGTGGTGTACCAGAACCCCCAGATCCTGAGGGAGCCCATGGAGGCCCACAGATCGCCCTACGAGAGGGGATGGTTTGTGGTTGTGGAGCCCACGGCCCTGAGGAAGAACTTGAGGAGCCTCTATTTTGGCGAGGAAGCTCATAAGTTCATGATGGCTGAAAAGGACAGGCTCATCTCGCAAGCCTCCTCCATGAGCCTCGCAGCAGATGGAGCAGTGGCAACAGAGGACCTCTTCGAGGAATTGGAAGAGACCAAGTGGCTAGAGATCGTCCGCACGTTCCTGAGATCATGAGGCTCTGGGATCACGGAAAAGGGGCCAGAAGGCCCCTTTTTTGTTGCAGGGGTGACACTGCAAGTCGAATTTCACCAAACGAGTCCCCCCGAGAGGGACCTCGTTTCTCGCGGTTGTACCTCAAAGGCCAAAACAAGCGGCCCAGGTGTGCTCCTTCCGTTGAGAAGCTGTGCCCCAAACTTGGGGACTAGAATCCCTTGGAATTGGGCAAATAGTGTTGTAGCCTGGCCAAGAGGCGCATATCTTGAGTAGTGGTTGAATTACCTTCGGGGATGAGAGAGGAGAGGGGACTGAGGGAAGAGATCCTGGGGTGGCTAACCCACTCGGTTCGCCATGAGCCCATGGGAGCATTTCCCGGGGACCCCAGCCGAAGGCTCTTCGAGGACCCCATTTTGGGCGTGGCTCACGGTGGAGATCCCCTTTTCAGAGAGTTCAGGAGGCTCATAGGGAAATTTCACAAAGTTCCTCTGGAGATCCTGGAAGAGGCCTTCCCCGGCGAGAGCTTTGGGGAGGAGAGGATCCGTGTCATCTGCTATGTCCTTCCCATCCCAAGGGCCACAAGAGAGGGTAACAGGCACAGGAAGGATTTGCCGCACCCGGAGTGGATGCTCACAAAGATTCACGGCGAGGCCTTCAATGAATGGCTCAGAGCTGAGCTAGTGGGCTTCATTTCTAGTAAAGGCTACAGGGCTGTGGCCCCTGTCCTCCACCCGAGTTTCCTTCAGTTCCCCCTCTTGAGCGGGGATATCACGTCTAACTGGTCGGAAAGGCACGCTTGCTTCGTAGCGGGGCTCGGAACTTTTGGGCTAAGCCGTGGCCTCATTACCCAGGCAGGGGTTGCAGTGAGGCTTGGAACAGTTGTCACGGATATGCCCCTTCCTCCCACACCCAGGAAATACACTTCCCCCCACGAGTATTGCCTTTTCCTTTCCAGGCAGGACTGTGGCCTCTGCATGGAACGTTGCCCTGCCGGAGCCATAACGTCGAGAGGTCAGGACAAAAGAAAGTGCCAGGAGTATCAGGTAAAGGCCTTGAAAATCCAAGGCCCAAAATTGGGCCTGGGCTCCAAGATCACCGGCATGCACCTCTCCTGCGGGCTTTGCCAATGTGGGGTCCCTTGTGAGGAAGGCCCTCCAATGGGATCCGGGCCGAACTCCATGCGATGACCCCATCTGCCCCGCCTCCTCTCCAGGATCCCGAGTACGCACAGACCCTTTTGCTCCTCCAGATACCTTGTCATGGGACTTCCAGTTTCCAAGAAATCACGTACTCGGCCCTCTCGCCGGGGATCGATGGCCCTCGGGACTCCTCCCTCACCCATCTCCCCCTAAAACCGAGCTCCTTGGCGGACAACTCCAGATGACACATAGCTATCCCCATGTCTACCCTTTGCAAGTCAGCCAGGCCCAAGAGTTTGAAGATGAGGCTATCCTTCCCGTAACCCTTTGTCCTCTGGAGATACAAGTGGAAGCCCTCCTCGGTCAC
>JAPWUY010000315.1 GCA_028275295.1 Thermodesulfobacteriota bacterium
GAGCCTCGGCTGGGAAGATATAGTTTTCCAACCACTCCATGAGGGGAAGGTCGTCGGCAAGTCCCCTGAAGATGGTCATCGCAGCATGGGTGTGGGCATTCACAAGACCTGGCAGAACAGCACAATGGTCCGCATCCAGGACCTCTTTCGGCATGTATCCTTGCCGGATCTCTCGGGAAGGCCCAATATCCACTATGACTCCGTTCTTTATGGCCAAAGACCCTTCGGGTATGATCTCCATGGATGAATTCATTGTGACGACCATGCCGTTTTCCACGAGAAGATCCACCTCTTCCATCATTCCATCTCCACCAAGGCCTTCATCTCTCTCATTATCCCTTCGAGGAGCCTCGAGAGCTTGGGCGCAGTCCTTCGGGAGCACTCCAGGATCTCTTCAACCAAGATGGGCTCCATGCAATCTGGCCTATTGACATTGGATATCACAGAGATGCCCAGGACCCTCATCCCAATGGATCTCGAGACAATGACCTCCGGCGTGGTGGACATGCCAACTGCATCCCCCCCGATCATTCTCAGAAAACGCGTTTCCGCTGGCGTCTCAAGGCTAGGCCCTGGTATCCCCACGTACACGCCCTTTCTGAGAGGAATTCCCTCTGCCAGGGCAATCTTCTCAGCAATGGAGATGAGTTCCGGGTCGTATGCTCGGGACATATCAGGAAACCTATCTCCCAGTCTCGGATCATCGAGACCCCTCAGGGGGTTCTCCGGGATGAGATTTATGTGGTCAATTATGGCCATTATCTCCCCAGCTTCAAAAGATGGATTGAGGCCCCCAGCCGCATTGGTGACTATGAGGATCTTGACCCCCACTTCTCCTAGGACCCTTATGGGGAATGTGATCTCCCAGGTCCTGTAGCCCTCGTAGAAATGGAAGCGGCCCCTCAGGACTGCCACAGGCAGTTTGTCCAGCTCCCCGAAGGCCAGAGCCCCCTCATGACCAGGTGCAGTGGATTTGGGAAAGTGGGGTATTTCGCCGTAGGGAATGAGGTGGGAAATCTCGAGGGCTTGCAAGGTCACAGACAACCCAGAGCCCAAGATCAACCCCACCTTCGGTCTCGCAGCCACCCGGCATTCAAGCCAAGCTTTTGTCTCCTGCACTTTTTCCCACAGTTGATCCATGGGGCTCTCCATCTCTAAACTCTTGGAAGACTCAGGGAGAATCCACAACTGCCGAATGATATCATGGGATGACTGTGCTGGTGAAGGACACGGAAGGAGGGACGAGAACATGGTGATCGACAGAGAATTTATCGATGCCTGTGCCGGAAGAAGGCCAGTCGATCTTCTCCTCAAGGGCGTCAAGTGGCTCGACGTCTTCACTGGCATCTTCAGAGAGGGGAGCTGGGGAGTCCAAGGGGGCCGTTTCACCGGACCCGGAGATTACAGGGCGAGAAAGGTCCTCGACCTCCGAGGATTGTACCTGGTCCCAGGATTCATAGACGCCCACTGCCACTTGGAATCCACAATGCTCATGCCCTGGGAATTCGCGAGGGCTGTGATCCCAAGGGGGACGACCTTGATAGTTGCCGACCCTCACGAGATAGCGAATGTGTTGGGAGTCCAGGGGATCCTTTACCTGGCCAAGGAGGCGAGGAAGGCTCCCATGAGGTTCTTCTTCACCCTTCCATCGTGTGTCCCAGCATCTCCTCTGGAGACATCGGGAGCTCGGCTGGAGGCAGAGGACCTGGAGCTCTTGGCCAGGGAGGAATGGGTTGCTGGACTTGGAGAGGTGATGAATTTTCCGGGGGTGGTGGGAGGGGATCCTGGAGTACACCGAAAGCTCGAGAGCTTCTCTCGCAGGGCAATAGATGGCCATGCTCCAGGTCTAAGGGGTTTGGCCTTGAATGCTTACGTCGCCTCCAACATACGTTCTGACCACGAGTGTATTGCCCTGGATGAGGCAAGGGAGAAGCTCAGCCTGGGAATGTGGATAATGATTCGCGAGGGGAGCACGGCCAGAAATTTGGAGGAGTTGCTTCCTCTGGTAAATGAGAGGACGTGTCCCAGGTGCATGTTCGTGACCGATGACAGGACCCCAGAGAGTTTGGAGAAGGAAGGACACTTGGACTCCATACTCAATAGGGCAATGGAATTGGGCCTGGATCCAGTGCTGGCATTCAGGATGGTGACCCTCAATCCAGCGAGTTACTTTGGGATGACCAATCTCGGGGCAATAGCGCCCGGCTATCTCGCAGATGGGGTGATCCTGAACTCCATTCGGCCTTTGAAGATATGGGGTGTATTGATCAGGGGGGAGCTGGTTTGGTCAGAAAAGAGAGGGTTCCTGAGGCGAGAAAAACCCCCCATGGCTGAGCCTCCATCCTCATTCAATGTGGGGAATGTTGGAATAGAGGCCTTGAGAATCCCGGCTAAGGGCAGGAGGATGAGGGTAATCGAGGTCGTTCCTGGACAGATCATCACGAGACAAACCTGGGTCAAGCCCCTCCTGAAGGGAGACCATGTTGTATCGGACCCATCGAGGGACATTCTCAAGATATTTGTCGTGGAGAGACACAAGGGGACAGGGAATGTCGGGGCTGGCTTCGTGAGAGGGTTTGGCCTCAAAGAGGGTGCCCTGGCCTCCTCTGTGGCCCACGATTCCCACAATGTAGTTGTCGTCGGTGTAGAGGACAAGGACATATTGGCCGCATTGAACGAGGTGATCTCGATGAGAGGGGGCCTTGTTGTGATCAAAAATGGTAGGGTTCTTGAGAGATTGCCTCTTCCGGTTGCGGGCTTGATCTCGCCCTGGCCCCTGGAGCAGGTGGTAAGAAGGCATGAGAAGCTCCTCAGGGCCGCAAGGCAGCTGGGATGCTCTCTTGCTGACCCGTTCGTGGTACTCTCCTTTTTGGCCCTGCCTGTGATACCGGAGCTCAAGGTCACGGATCTTGGACTGGTGGATGTGAGGGGATTCAGGAAGGTGAGCCTGTTCAAGGAGTGACTTGACCAACCTCGGATCGCTCTAAAAGGCTCAAGGCCTCTGGGGCCTAAGCCCCCAGAGCCGCTATTTCCATATGCCAACTCGAGGCATGAGGGAATCCCACTTTCGGTCCCCCAAGCCTTGCGATGGGACATGGAGCTCCCTTCTTGACAGATCTCGAAACCCAAGGTATATAGTCGACTGTCGACTAAACCCGTGGGGGGTGGGCGGTGGGAGAGCTTCCTAAAGGGGTGCGAGAGGCCATCTGGGACAAGGTGCAGGAGCTACTCTCTCGAGAGCGGGTAGCAAGTCCTGATCACGTGCATCGTATGGTTCAGTGGTGCGAGAGGCTCGGAAGGGCCGCGGGGGCGGACATGGAGGTCTTGGTGGCTGGTGCCCTCGTCCACGATGTGGGCGTCACGGTGAATAGGAAGCTCCATTTCACGGCCGGGAGAGAGTTGGCCAGGGGAATTCTCCTCAGCTCAGGATTTACCCAAGCAAGGGTCGAGGATGCCCTACACGTGATGGAGGCTCACAGCCGCTACGGTGGCCCTGAGCCTCGCACCTTGGAGGCCAAGGTAGCCAGGGACGCGGATGCCATAGAGTACCTGGGCGCCATAGGGATCGTGAGAGCCGTGGTTCGAGGGCTCACAGATGGTTCGTTCAGCGGTCGTGCCGAGGACTTTCCGGTTTTCCTTCGCCAGGTGATGGAAAAGGTGAGATCCACTTTTCAGATAGAGGGGGCATCCCGTATAGCCCAGGA
>JAPWUY010000316.1 GCA_028275295.1 Thermodesulfobacteriota bacterium
CACCCCCTTGCCCCAGAGGAGGCAGTCCAGGGGGCCCTGACCCTGATGCACCGCCTAGAGAGGATGTTGGCTGAGATAACGGGAATGGACTTCGTCTGTCTGCAACCTGCTGCCGGTGCTCACGGGGAGTTGACAGGGATGCTGATAGTGAGGGCCTACCACAAAGAAAAGGGGAGAGAGAGACACAAGGTCCTCATTCCCGATTCAGCCCACGGCACGAATCCAGCTTCGAGCGCCCTGTGCGGATTTCAGGTAGTCCAGGTCCCTTCGGACAAGAGGGGCCTTTTGGATCCCAAGACCCTGGCTTCCATGCTCGACGAAGATGTGGCTGCCATCATGTTGACCAATCCCAACACATTGGGTCTTTTCGAGGAGGACATCCTAGAGGTATGCCACCTGGTTCACGAAGCAGGAGGACTCGTCTACTGCGACGGAGCCAATCTCAATGCCCTGTGCGGGGTGGCCAGGGTCGGAGACATGGGCATAGATCTTGTTCACCTCAACCTCCACAAGACCTTCTCCACCCCGCACGGGGGCGGAGGTCCAGGGGCTGGTCCCCTGGCAGTGAAGGCTCACCTGGAGCCATTCCTGCCTATCCCCAGAATAGTGGAGGATGGAGGCATCCTTGTCTTGAAGGAAGATTTCCCCAAGACCGTAGGGAGGATGAAGGCCTTTTGGGGACATTTCTCGGTAATGGTGAGGGCCTATGCCTATCTTTTGTCCGTAGGGCCCGAAGGCCTGAGGAAGAACACCGAGAGGGCCGTACTCAATGCCAATTACCTAAGGGTGAAACTCAAGGATCACTACCATCTCCCCTACGACAGGATTTGCAAGCATGAATGCGTGTTTTCTGACAAATATCAGGCCCAATATGGGGTTCAAGCTCTGGACATAGCGAAAAGGCTCATGGATTTCGGTTTTCACCCGCCGACCATTTACTTTCCCCTCATCGTGAAGGGCGCATTGATGATAGAGCCCACAGAGACCGAAACCCCAGAGACCCTGGAAAGATTCATAGAGGCCATGAAGGAGATAGCCAGGGAAGCCAAGGAGACCCCTGAAGTGGTGCGCACTGCACCTCACCTCACAAGCCTGAGAAGACTCGATGAGGCTAGGGCCGCTAGAAACCCAATCCTCTCAGCTCCCTTGGAAATGAAGGGGCGAGGCTCGGAGACGATGAAATGAGCCCAGAGAGAAGTGAGTTTCTCGAGATGCTGGAGATGGGTCTGGAGGATGCCGATCCATTCATGACCCAGCTCCTGGAATTCGAGGAAAAGAGACAGAAGCGGAAGATAATTCTCATTCCGTCCGAGACCATATGCCCCAGAGCTGTGAGGCAGGCTCTCGCTTCTCCCTTCACGAGTGTATACGCCGAGGGCTACCCACCCCAATTGATGGAGGGTGCTAAGGAAGAGGAACTCGAGGACATCGAGCTTCAGCTGACCCGTTACAGGCGCTACGGCGACAGGCGCTTTTACAAGGGGACGGAATACGTTCATCTGGTGGAGGAACTGGCCAAGGCCAGGGCGAGGCGTCTTTTCTCGAGCCCCGAGTGTCCCCCTGAGGCCATCTTCGTGAATGTGCAGCCCCTTTCTGGGGCAGCTGCCAATAACGCTGTGTATCACGCCCTCATGAAGCCCGGCGACACTCTCATGGGTATGGGCCTGGCCCACGGTGGCCACCTCACCCATGGGAGCGATCTCAACCGATCCGGCCAACTTTACAGGAGTGTGTCCTATTGGGTTTCGGAGGAGACAGGCCTTCTCGACTACGATGCCATACTGAGGTTGGCCTTGGAGAGCAAGCCGAGGGTCATAGTCGCTGGTTTCACATCGTACCCTTGGGCTCCAGATTGGAAGGAGCTCAGGAAAATAGCTGACGAAGTGGGTGCCTATCTCCTTGCGGATGTAGCACATCCTGCAGGCCTGATAGTCGCTGGCCTCTACCCCAATCCTGTTGGGGTGGCCCATGTGGTCACCTTCACCACCCACAAGACCCTCTGTGGCCCCAGGGGCGCGGTGATAATGTGCACGGATCCGGGCCTAGCTCAAAAGATAGATTCAGCTGTATTTCCTGGAGAGCAGGGGGGGCCTCATGTGAACAAGATCGCGGCAATGGCGGTGGCCTTCGGCATGGCAGAGAAAGAGTCCTTCAGGAATTTGCAGAGGATGATAGTGGAAAACGCCCGCCTTCTCTGCGAAGCCCTCTCCCAAAGGGGGGCCAAGATAGCTTATGGGGGGACAAACACCCATCTTCTGGTCCTGAGCCTCAGGGGCTTGGGGAAGCCCACCGGGTATCCCCTTTATGGGGAGATTGCCGCTCGGATCTTGGACCTCGCCGGGATAGTGGTGAACAGAAACACAATACCCGGAGATCAGTCCTTTGCCCAGGCTACGGGAATAAGGTTAGGAACTCCTTGGGTAACCCAAAGGGGAATGGGGCCCGAGGAGATGAGGGAACTGGCGGAGATAATCTGTCTCGTGCTCGAAGAGATTAGGCCCTTCACGTACATGGGCTCTTCGGGTCCCCTCCCCAGGGGAAAGATCCCTCAGGAGATCCTGGAACATGCGAGAAGAAGGACAAGGGAACTCCTCCAAAGGGTGGATCCCCACCTTCCCTCCTGGGGTTATCCCCACGAGACGAATCCCGAAAGGGAAAGGGGCGTTTTGCCCAAGGCCATCTCCGTGAGGGGGGAGAGGGCCATGGCCTTCCTCCAGGAGGTATGCACCAGAGATCTAAGGGAGATGAAGAGTGGGGAGGTCAGGGAGGGTCTTGTCCTGGATGAAAGAGGTGAGGTCAGAGATGGGATCCGGATCCTCAAAGAGGGGCCAGAGTCCTTTCTGGTTTCGTGCAGCCGGGGCAAGGAAATGGAACTCATGCGATGGTTCCGAAACCTCTCGGATGGCTACGTGGTCTTCGACGAGAAGGATCTCCTGGCAAAGGTGCAAGGGCCCGTCAGGATCGAAGGGGTGGATGAGTGCCCGGAAGCCCTGCGGGTGGACTTTCAATCTCCCGTGGGAGTTTCACTCGCAAAAGGAGATTGTCTCGAGTTTCCCTCCTCCTTGTCGCATCTTGTTGATCTGGATAAGCCTTATTTCGTGGGCCTCGATGTCTTGTGGAGCCAAGGGGAGAGGAGATCTCAGGAAGCGAGCTGGGTTCCCCCGGAAGAGCCAAAGCACCTCAAGAGAACCCCCCTCCACTCCTTCCATACCAGGCATGCCAAGAAAGTTGCTCCCTTTGCCGGGTGGGAGATGCCCATTTGGTACACTTCCATCCAGGAGGAACATAGAGCAGTTCGCCAGAAGGCAGGCCTCTTCGATGTGAGCCACATGGGCACGATCGGTGTCTCGGGGGAGGATGCCGAGGATTTCCTGGACCTCCTCACTACAAATTACGTGAGGTGGCTGAGAGTTGGGGAAAGCCAATACAGCTTCCTTCTGGAACCTGGGGGAGCTGTGATTGACGACCTCATCCTTTACAGGATTGGCCCCAAGGACTTTCTCATGGTAGCGAACGCTATCAACGCCTTCAAAGTGATCTCCTGGCTTCAAGCAGTGGCGAAAGGAGAGGTCTTTCTGGATGTGGAGGGAAGAGGGGTAAGGTTCAGGGGAGAAGTGGAGATATTGGATCTAAAAGGGCCTGAAGCTGGGGAGAGGGCCCTTGTGGATGTGGCACTCCAAGG
>JAPWUY010000317.1 GCA_028275295.1 Thermodesulfobacteriota bacterium
CGCAGAAGAGATAGCCCTGCGAAGCAGAGTCTGGCTGTGGGAGCGCCCCCCTTTCGGTGGCAAGCCGAAGGACAACGGCCTTCCGAGTCAACCTATGGAAAAAAGCCGAACTAGCGGTTTTCTAGGATGGTAGGGGCACCCTGTGCCCTCGGTGGGGCGATATGTATGCTGCGGTATCTTACAATCCCGTGGGAGTCGGAAAGGCGCTCCTGGGGAAAAAAAAGAAGATAGCCGGATGGAACAGGATTCATTGTCCCGGTCATGCAGATGACATCCCCCAGGGATCCTTTAGCAAGGAACTCGATTACTAGGAACGGCCCATAAGGAGTGCCATCCGGGGCCTTTGGGGCGGGCCAGCTTCTACTTACCCGTAAATTCGAACACGATTCCAGAGGGAGGTTCCGTTCTACCGGTGGCAGACCACTCCGCTTCCAATATTACTCTCGACACCCTATCACCGAATGCCCTTGAAGCTCAAAGGCCTCCGTGATGAAAAGTCGGGCTTGAACAAGTACTGGAGGGATTAAGGCTTCAGGACATTGCACAGGTCAAGGCAAGGAGCTACCATGCTAGTTGCACTCTCACCAGCGCAGTCCGACCCTAGGCACATCGAATGCCCCCTTGGAGGAGTCTCGTGGCGTGAGCCCTGTCGAAAAAGGGGAGACCTGAGGAAGGATGGTCTCTGGATACTGAAAGGGAGGAGGCAGATCATGAGGCTCAGAAGTCAGCAAATCTTGGAAAGGCCTGAATGGTCAATGCAGAGGGCTCTTTTCAAATCAATGGGCTATACGGACTACGATCTTCAGAGGCCCCTCATAGGGGTTGCCAACTCGTGGAATCGTCTAGTTCCAGGTCATTTCAATTTGAGGCTCGTGAGCGATTACGTCAAGCAGGGGATAGTGCAGGCCGGAGGGACGCCCGTGGAGTTTGGCCTGATTGCCGCCTGCGATGGTATAGCCAATGGACACGAGGGGATGCACTACATCCTCCCCACCAGGGACCTCATTGCCAATGACATTGAGATGATGGTCCAGGCTCACAGGCTCGACGGAATAGTCCTCCTGGGCTCTTGCGACAAGATCGTCCCGGGGATGCTCATGGCAGCGGCGCGGTTGGATATTCCGGCCATAATAGTCGTGGGGGGGCCCATGGAAGGAGGTTGTATCTTTGACGGAAGGGCATCGGACACCACTTCCCTCACAGAGGCTCTGGGGATGTTGAAGGAAGGGAAGATAGACGAGGAAACTTACCTCCAATTGGAAGACTGTGCTGCTCCCACCTGTGGATCCTGTTCCTTCTTCGGGACCGCTAACACCATGTGCTGTGTGGCCGAAGCTATGGGAATGTGTTTGCCAGGAAGTTCCACAATCCCGGCCACGAGGGCAGAGAGGTTGAGGAGCGCACAGGAAGCAGGAAGACAAATCGTGAGACTCGTGGAAGCGGGACTCACTGCGAGAAAGATAATAACCCCAAAGGCCATAGAGAATGCAGTGAGGCTATCTTCAGCAGTGGGGGGCTCCACGAACGTGGCATTGCACATTCCGGCTGTGGCTTACGAGGCCGGTTGTCCCTTTGATATGGATAGGTTCGATGAGTTGTGCAGGACCACCCCCTATCTGGCCAAGATAAACCCGGCCGGGCCTGCCAACTGCCCGGACTTCCACGATGCAGGAGGCGTGCCAGCGGTGATGCGAGAGCTCCTGGCATTGATCCACGGTGATGCCATGACAGTTACCGGGAAAACAGTGGCCGAGAACGTGGCTCAGGCGAAAATCGTGAACCCCCAGGTAATAAGACCTCGCACTGACCCGTGGAGCCACGAGGGAGGGCTTGCGGTTCTGAGGGGTAACCTGGCCCCTCGATCCGCCATAACGAAGCCAGCAGCAATAGCGCCGGAGATGAGGGTATTTTCGGGCAAGGCCATCTGTTTCGATTCGGAGGAGGAGGCAAACCACGCAATACTCCAAGGCCGGGTGAGGGAGGGACATGTCGTGGTGATAAGGTACGAAGGGCCCAAGGGGGGACCTGGAATGAGGGAAATGTACAAGGCCATGAAGCTCCTCTATGGAAGGGGTCTAGCTTTGAAGACCGCGGTCATAACGGATGGACGGTTTTCTGGAACCAACAATGGGTGCTTCGTTGGCCACATCTCCCCAGAGGCCGCAGAGGGAGGTCCCCTCGCAGCAGTGAGAGATGGGGACGAGATAACAATAGACATTCCTGCGAGGAACTTGCATCTTCACCTCACACAGAACGAAATCGACAAGAGGTTGTCCCAGTGGAAGAGACCAAGACCTAGGTTCACGAGCGGATACCTGGCTCTATACTCTCAGCTTGCGGAGTCAGCGGACAGAGGTGCCATAATCCCCCATCGATTGGATTGAGAGATGGAAAGGAGAAGACCCATGATGAGACCGAGGGGAGTATACGTGGCCATGATGACCCCTTTTTCCCAAGACGGAGCCCCGAAGTTGGAGGTCGTGAGGGAGATGGTGGAGTTTTTGGTGGAAAAGGGGGTTGACGGCCTTTTCCCGGTGAGCTCCGTTGGCGAGAGCGTCCATCTGACCATGGAGGAGAGAGTCCTTCTCATGAAAACAGTGGTCGAGGCAGCAAAGGGAAGGGTTCCGGTCGTCCCCGGCGTGGGGACCACAAATCCATACCACTCCACAGTATTGGCAGTGGAGGCAAGCAAAATGGGATGCGACGGTGTGGTTGTTGCTCCGCCTTACTTCTACAAGATCTCCGAGGGGATGCTCGAGACATATTTCCAATCCATCCACGATGGGGTTGGAATTCCCATGATCCTGTACAACATCCCCCTCTTCACTCAGCCCTTGAGCCCTGAACTTGTGGGAAGGCTCTCCCTCAGGCCGAGGATTGTGGGACTCAAGGAAAGTAGCGGAAGCATGGTGGAGTTCGTGAATTTCATGGACGAGGTGAAGAGAAAAGGCGGTGAGATGTCCTTTCTCACGGGAAGGGAGGAGACATTCCTCGCGGCCCTCGCAATGGGAGCAGATGGCTGCATGGTCGCAACGGCAGCTGTGGTCCCAGAGGTAATGATAGGGATCAAGGAGGCCTATGAAAGGGCTGAAATGGAAAAGGCAAGGAGGCTCCAGCTAGCTGTGATTCCCCTCATAAGGGCTTGTTTCTCTTTGCCATTTCCAGCAGGGTTCAAGCTCGCCATGGAGGCAAGGGGCTTCCCCATGGGTCCACCGAGACAGCCCCTGTCTGAAAGGGAATCGAAGGAGGCAGACCGGCTCAAAGAGAGAATGAAAGAGCTCATTCGGGAGGCGATGGCGGCCCTGGGCTAGGATATCCCGACTTCTGGGCCGAAAAGGGGCTACGGGCAAAGGGGATGGAGTGGTTCTGTCCTGTTTGTGACAATCCTACGAAGCCCATGACTTGAGGACCTCGAGCTCACAGGCAATAGGGGTGCTTGGGGATACTCGGAGTCGAGCCAAGTTGGGGGACGAGAGAGCTCTGGAAGCCTCCCCGTGGAGGATCATCCGTGAACGGCTCCGATTGGGGGACCAAGACGAAATTCCGAGAGGAGATTCGAAGATGGTGAAAAAGATCGATCACATATGCGTGGCTGTGAGAGACCTCGATGGGGCAAGGGGCGTTTGGGAGCCCCTTTTGGGGAGAAAAGGGCCAGATCTTCTCTACTGCCACGAGCCAGA
>JAPWUY010000318.1 GCA_028275295.1 Thermodesulfobacteriota bacterium
TGTCCCCTGCCCAGCTAGCTCCGAGTTCCATGGCAAACTCCCTCTCCCTTTGGCTCCTCGCGAACACATAAATCTTGCTTCTCGGATAGAGCTTTTTCGCCATCTGGAGGACAAGGTGGGCCGAAGCTCCAAACCCTGTGAGCCCGAGGGACATCCCGTCCTCCATATTTGCCAGCCTGAGGGACCGATACCCTATGGCGCCAGCACAGAGCAAAGGGGCCGCCTCGGCATCCGAGAAGATGTGAGGTATCTTGAAGGCCGAGGACTCTTCCACGACCATGTACTGGGCATATCCACCATTGACATCCCTCCCAGTTGCTCGAAACTCGGGACACAGGTTCTCGTCTCCAGTCCGACAATGGGGACACTTGCCGCAAGAGGTGTAGATCCATCCCACCCCAACCCTCTCTCCCACTTTCAGGCCTCTCACTCCCTCGCCACAGTCGACCACCTTCCCCACTACCTGGTGGCCTGGCACAACGGGGAGAAAGGGTGGAGGGGTCCGTCCCTCTATCTCGTCGAGCTCCGTATGACAGACCCCGCAGGCCAACACTTCTAGGAGGACCTGCTTCCTCCCTGTCTTGGGGATGTCCATCTCCACAAGCTCGAGAGGCCTGGGATTTTCCGAAAGGCTCGCGATCTTCTTTATCACCATCGCTTTCACGGAATAGATCTCCCAGCAGAGGTTTTTCCCAGGGCACCATTGGCGAACCTGGAACGATTGTCCTGGGAAATTTTATCCTGTCCACCTGTGCCTTTGGAACCCACAATTGACACCCAGAAGAAGCACTTTACAATGGGACATGGAGTTGACTAGGAAGGTGAGAGATGGATCCGAGGGAGACAGACGAGCCACGAGAGAGAGAAAAGGCATCAGGCCCCCATAGCCTCCATCGCAGAAGGAAGCGTTTGTCCATATCCATAAGGCCCATGGAAATAGACGATCTGGCCCAGGTGTTCCATCTCGGAGAGAGGCTCTTCACGGCCGAGGATGTCCCCAATCTCTACCGTACCTGGGATGAGCATGAGGTCGTGGATCTATTCCACAGCGACCCTGAACTTTGTCTCGTGGCAGAGGAGGGAGAGAGGATAGTTGGTTTTGCAATGGGGACAACTGTCACCAAGAGCCGCTCCGCTTGGAAATACGGGCACCTCGTATGGCTCGGTGTGGACCCAGAATACCAGGGAACAGGGGTCGCGGAGAAACTCTTCCATGCCTTGCTGGAACTCATGCTTGAGGATGGGGTTAGGATCCTGATAGTGGATACTGAGGCGGACAACTATGCTGCCATCAAGTTCTTCAGGAAGATGGGATTCTCCCACCCCCAGGAGCACATCTATCTGGCCATGAACCTGGACAACCTGAGGCAGCGACTGGGAGCCAGAAAGACCCTCTCCAAGGAGATGGCCAAGAGGCACTCATGACCCCCCTAGGCCCCTTTCCCACCGTACAGGCCTCCAGGCTCAAGAGCCTCATCAAGTCCTTGATGGACATCTATAGCCCCTCGGGCAAGGAGGAGGAATTGGTGGATTTTCTCTTTGGCTATTGCCGAAAAAGAGGGCTTCCAGCCGTCCGACAGGAGGTGGACGATGGAAGACACAACCTTCTCCTCCTCCCACCAGATGGCCCCATGGAATGGGCCCTCATTGGACATTTGGACACGGTCTCCGCCTACGACTTGGAGGATTACGGCTTTCGGGAAGAGGATGAGCGGATACTGGGCCTGGGGGCTGCTGATATGAAGGCCGGTTGTGCCGCAATGGTGGAGGCATTCTCCACCGCGTGGGAGAAATTGGGATCCCGAGTCAATTGCGGCGTATTCTTGGTAGTGGGGGAAGAAGAGGAGGGAGACGGAGCCAAGGCTCTTGTCGAGGAATACCATGTGCCATGGGCCATAATCGGAGAGCCCACTTGTCTCAAACCATGTCTGGGGCAGTATGGATACATAGAGGTCCAGATTCTCTGCACCGGAAGAAGGGTCCATGCGTCCTTGGCGAGCCAGGTGAGGAGCCCGGTCGAGACGATGATGGTAGCTGTGTCGGAGTTGACCAAATACCTTAGGGTCTCGAGGCCAGAGGTGGTGTTCAATATCAGGGATCTGTTCAGCGGGCCTGGGGGATTCGCCGTCCCTGAGAGGTGCGAGGCCTGGATCGATCTCCACATGCCGCCATGGGTCTCAGCAGGAGAGCTACTGCCCGACATAGAGGAGATAGTGAGCCGCGTGGGGGAAGGGGAGAAACCCAAGGTCCGCTTCTCCACAGTGCATGGCGGATACCAGTTGCTGGAGAAGGGCCCATTTGTAGGAGCCTTGAAGGAGACTTACCGCAAGCTGGGATTGCCTTGGGAGCCCGAGCCCTTCCCTAGCCATTCGGACGCGAGTGTCCTCTGGGGGGCTGGCATTCAGAGTGTTGTGTTGGGACCGGGAAGCCTGGAGCAGGCTCATGCCCCAGAGGAATGGGTGGAATTTTCACAGGTGAAGAAAGCAGCCGAGATCTATCTCCATCTCATCCTCGCATTGGCAAAGGGAGAAGAGAAGAGTGAGACCTCTGAGGCCTCAAATGGGGACTAGCCCCACTCACCATTGCGAAGACTCCTCGATGCTCGCGCCATTTGGTCCATCCTGCCCGGGTTCGAGGGAGGGTGAGGAGATCTTCTCGTGGGGATTCTGCCGCGAGGATTCTCTAGGGCCCAACACTCACTATCAATTGACAATGGGGGCTTTCTCCGCGACATCTCTGGACAAGAGGCTTCATAGGGGAGAGGAGTTGGATTCTCCATCTGGGATTTGGTCCGGGCTCGAGTGGGGAACTGGCCGGGGATATTCCCTCGGCCGAAAGGGTCCAAGTGAGGGGGCGAAGATGACCCCCCTATAGAGAGGGAAAACAGGGAGGTGATATCGGATGTCGGGAAAGAATGGATCTTGGGGAAGATTGAAACTGCAAGCTATGGTTTTGGGGATCTCCCTTCTTGTGGGAGGTTGTGCTGGGTTGAGCCACACGGAACAGAGGATCTTGAGCGGTGGAGCAATCGGTGCTGGTCTGGGCACAGCGGGAGCTTTGGTATTGGGAGGCCCCTTGATCGTGGGAGCTACAGTGGGAGCGGGTGCAGGGGCTTTAGGGGGATATGTGGTGGATGAACTGAGGCTATTCTGAAGGGAGCTCCCTTTTCAGGAGAGAGGCCAACCCTTTTTGGCAAGGGCCCGCCCTGAATCCATGGGAGGGGAAGGGTTGACCTGGAGGGCCAACGGTATTACCCTTGCTCCCTCCAGAGAGGCCGGGCCTGGGGCCTTCTCCGTGAGGAGATGATGGCGAAACATACGGGAGTTCCCATGACTCCCAAAGGGGGATGAGGATGGGATCGGACCCTTGGTCCATTTTTGAGGATTTGGCCTCGGATTTTTTGGGATGGGCAAGGGCTTGGAAGGAGAGGACTGGCAAGAAGGTAATAGGGCATCTCCTCCCCGATGTCCCGGAAGAATTGATCCATGCATCAGGGGCCATGCCCTTGGCCCTGGAGGGGGCCAGCGTTTCCGTGGGAAGGGCCCAGGAGGCCATGCCAGGCTACACTTGCTCTCATGCCCTTGGGATCCTGGAGCTCGGCCTTTCCGGCGAGCTCGATTTCCTCGACGGTCTCATCATACCCTATGTGTGCGATACCACGAGAAACCTCTACCACA
>JAPWUY010000319.1 GCA_028275295.1 Thermodesulfobacteriota bacterium
GGGGTCATCATAATCTCGATAGGGCCCTCGGAAAATTGGCTCCAGAGGGAAGCTCTCGTGGGGATGGCGTTTGAAGGGAGGGAAGAGGATGCCTGAGGAAGTGTTCAACCAAGAGGAGTCTCAGAACCAGCAAGAACAAAACCTGCCCGAGCAGGTTCCCATAATGCCCATCAGGGACATGGTTGTCTTTCCCAAGATGATCCTTCCCATGTTTGTAGGCGATGAGAGGCTCGTTAGGCTTGTGGATGAAGCTGTGGTCCAAGACAGGTTCATGGGGCTTCTCGCCTTGCGGGAAGGGAAGGAAGAAATTACACCAGAGAGCCTCTATCAAGTGGGGATCCTGGTCCTGATTCAGAAGATGCTCAAGATGCCCGATGGAACTCTGCGGCTCCTGATCCAGGGGGTCTCCCGGATGAGGGTCTTGGAGTTCGTGCAGACCGAGCCCTATTTCAGGGCCAGGGTTCAGCCTCTCGAGGACAAGATGGTCGAGGATTTGGAGGTCCAGGCCCTAGTTGTGAACATAAAGGGACTCTTCAAGAAGCTCCTGGACATGTCGCCCCACCTTCCTCCGGAACTCGGAATAATAGCCCTAAATGTGGACCATCCGGGGAACCTCGCAGATCTCGTTGCAGCCAACCTCAACGTCAAGGTGGAGGAAAAGCAAGAGATACTCGAGGCCTTGGACGTGAAGGAGAGGCTCCAGAAGGTCTTGCGTCTTCTCAACAGGGAAGTGCAGATCCTCGAGCTGGGAAGCAAGATCCAATCCGAGATAAAGGGCCAGATGGACAAGGTCCAAAGGGACTTTTACTTGAGGGAACAACTCAAGGCCATTCAAAGGGAACTGGGCGAGGTCGACGATCGCACGGCTGAGATCCAGGAGCTGAGGGAGAAAATAGAGAAGGCGGGAATGCCCGAAGAGGCCAAAAGTGTGGCTCTCAGGGAGCTTGACAGGCTGTCCAAGATGCCCCCAGCTGCTGCGGAGTACACTGTGTCGAGGACCTACCTGGATTGGCTCGTGGAGCTGCCCTGGTCCGTTTATACAGAGGACAATCTGGACATAGACAGGGCAAGAAAAGTGCTGGATGAGGACCATTACGATCTCGAGAAGGTGAAGAAGCGCATCGTGGAATACTTGGCTGTTAGGAAGCTGAAGCCAGATGCCAAAGGGCCCATCCTTTGCTTCGTGGGTCCTCCTGGAACAGGGAAGACCTCCCTAGGTCAGTCCATAGCCAGGGCCCTGGGAAGGAAGTTCGTCAGGCTTTCCCTTGGAGGGGTGAGGGACGAGGCTGAGATAAGGGGACACAGGAGAACCTACGTGGGCGCCCTTCCTGGGAGAATCATTCAGGGTATAAGAAAGGCTGGTTCTTCGAACCCCATATTCATGCTCGATGAGGTGGACAAGCTGGGGGCAGACTTCAGGGGAGACCCCTCGTCAGCCCTCCTCGAGGTCCTGGATCCTGAGCAGAACCATTCCTTCTCTGACCACTACTTGGAGGTTCCCTACGATCTCTCCAGGGTAATGTTCATAACGACAGCCAATGTGCTGGAGGCAATCCCTGCACCCTTGAGGGACAGGATGGAGGTGTTGGAGCTACCGGGTTACACCCTGGAAGAGAAAGTGATGATAGCCAAGCAATACATAATCCCGAGGCAGCTCGAAGCTCATGGTCTCACACGGGATGCCATCTCCTTCGAAAAGAAGGCAATAGAGAAGATCGTCAAGGAATACACGAGAGAGGCAGGGGTGAGAAACCTCGAGAGGGAGATAGCCGCCATATGCAGGGCTGTTGCGAGCGAGTACGCTGCGGGAAGGGCGAGAAAGGTCACTGTGAAGCCAAGTTCCCTCACAGCGTATTTGGGCCAGCCCAAGTTTTACTCCGAGGTTGCCGAGAGGACGGCCCAAGCCGGTGTGGCCACGGGACTCGCCTGGACCCCGGTCGGGGGGGATATCCTGTTCGTGGAGGCGACCAAGATGCCAGGGAAGAAGTCCTTGACCCTGACAGGCCAGCTCGGGGATGTGATGAAGGAGTCGGCTCAGGCCGCCTTGAGTTTCATCAGGGCCAATGCCCAGAAGTTCGGCGTGGACCCCGATTTCTTCGAGAAATACGACATCCACGTGCACGTGCCAGCGGGGGCGATCCCCAAGGATGGACCCTCGGCGGGGGTCACGATTCTGGCTGCACTCCTTTCCCTTTTGACCGACAGGCCAGTGAGACCCGATGTGGCCATGACGGGCGAGATAACCTTGAGGGGCATGGTCTTGCCAGTTGGGGGGATAAAGGAGAAGGTGTTGGCCGCCCACAGGGCAGGGATCCAGACCGTGATCTTGCCAGAGAAGAACAGGAAGGACCTGGAGGAAGTGCCGGAGAAGGTGAGAAAGGAGATGCGCTTCCATTTCATAAGGAGGATGGAGGAAATAGCTTCTCTTGCCTTGAGGCCCGCAGCGAAAAGGGCCAAAGCCCCGAGAGGTGGAATAGAGGAGGAGGTGAAGGCAGCCCTTCCGGCCCAGGGCTGAAGCGGGGGAGGTGACTGGAACGAGCCATCGATCTTATTGGGAAAGTTCCTGGGCAACCTCCGCTGGAAGGGGGAATGCATCCCTCTCTTGAGGCTTGGCATGGGAGATGAATTTCCTGAAATGCTCCTTCGCTAGTTCCTTTTTGCCTTCCTTCAGTTGGATGATCCCCAGATGGTAGTGAGCTGGGGCGAACTCGGGATAGACTTCCAAGGCCCGATTGTACATCTCAGCTTGTCTCACTGGATCCCCTTCCGCTTCCTTGGCCTTTTCCATCCATTCCTGGGCTGCCCACCTGAGGAGTTCCACTTGCGGATCCGAGGGCTCCTGGGCTTGGGTTTGTTCCTCTTGGGCTCCCGCAGTAGTGGGCTTCTCGGCCATCTGGGGTTCCCGCGATTGGGACGATTTGGCCTTCTTCTTTGTGAGCTGCTTCTTGGAAGCTTCATGGGAGACGGGTGGGGGGGGAGGGGATGGAGTTACCTTGGGGATCGAGTCTCTCTGCTCTTGGGTTTCCAGGGCCTTGGGCGTCCCGAGGCGCTCCCAGGGCCTGAGCCAAAGGAGCACGGAGGCTACCCCAAATCCCAAGATCACCGCCATTGATGCGAAAGTGAGGATGAGCCTTTTCTTTCTCCTCTTGAGGGCCTTGGAAATATTGACTCCGCATCGGGCGCAGAAGAGCTCATCTGGTTGGCTGAAGCCGCATTCAGGGCACTCCATGACGACCTCCGCTTAGGACCATCCTTAACACACTTTCCCCAGGGTATTCAAGGCACCTGCACGCCCAAAGGAGCCAAGGCGAATCCCCCATCCGGCTTTTTGTCTTGACATGGGCCTCCTGCTGGGATAGAGAGAACAGACGACTAGCGCGTGCGTCCAAAGACCTGAAGAGTGTCCCCTCGGGGAAAAACCAAATGGGGAGGTGGCCCATGATGCGAGGGCGTTGGAGAGTTTTGTTCCCGATAGTCTTTTCTCTCCTTTTCGTAGGACCGGACCAAGGCCATGGGCAGACAAAGGCATCAGCTCCACAGATCTTGAAGATCTCTCATCAGTGGCCAGGAGGGAGCATAGATAAGGGAGATTTCAGGGACAGGCTTTGCAGGATATTCGCCCAGAAGGTGGAAGAGAGGACATCAGGTGCCCTAAA
>JAPWUY010000320.1 GCA_028275295.1 Thermodesulfobacteriota bacterium
AGCCATCCATCATGTCATAGCCATCGGGAGCTCTGGCCGATCCCTTCCCTATCTTCTCCTCCAGGGATATGAGCACAACCGGCACCTCGAACCTCTCGACCAGTCTCGATGCCACTATGCCCAGCACACCAGGGTGCCAACCCCTTCGGGCAAGGACCAAAGCTCCTTTCCCAGCCATCGCATGCTCCGAGGCCATGAGTTCCGCTTCTCTCAAGACCTCTTCCTCTATCTCCTGCCTCCTTCGGTTCATGCCATCGAGAATGGAGGCAAGTTCCCTCGCCTCTTGGAGATCCTGGCTCAGGAGAAGCTCCAGGGCTGTCATGGCACTATCCAATCTTCCTGGAGCATTTATTCTGGGGGCCAACTGAAAGGTTATGGAGCCCACCGAGATACTCCTTGTGGCTGCAACTTCCATGAGTGCCATTATCCCTGGCCTCTGGATCTTGTCCATCTCCGAGAGCCCATGCTTGACCAGTATCCTGTTCTCTTTTATCAAGGGGGCCTGGTCGGCCACGGTCCCCAGGGCAACTAGGTCCAGGAATCTCTTCAGGGATGGCTCTTTTCCCTTCGGCCAGAATCCCCTTTCCTTGAGTCTCTTTGCAAGGGCCCATACGAGGAGAAAGGCCACTCCCACACCAGCCAACTCCCTGAAAGGGTACGAGTTGTCCTTTCTCTTTGGGTTCAGGACGGCACATGCCTGGGGAAGGACCTCCCCTGGCTCATGATGATCCGTCACAATGACATCAAGCCCTCTGGAGGTGGCCCTTCGGATCTCCTCGCAGTCCGAGATGCCGCAGTCTGCTGTTATGACAAGCCCCCTTCCCCCCTTGGGATCTGGAAGGAGATTCGAGTGAAAACCGTACCCGTCCACTTCCCTGTTGGGAATCACGGGGGTAGCCTCGACCCCTATGGATGAGAAGAAGCTCTTGATCAGGGCAACTGAGGTCAGGCCATCGGCATCGTAGTCGCCGTAAAGGAAGAGGGGCTCCTTCTTCTCCATAGCCTCGAGGATCCTCGCTACGGCCTTGTCCATGTCAGCCATGGCCTCAGGTGGGTGAAGTCCCCTCAAGGAGGGCAAGAGAAAGCTCCTCCCCTCCTCAGGGTCTCTCACGCCTCTATTGACCAGGACCCTTGCAACAGGGCTCGGGATCTCGAGCTCCTTCCCGATAGTCTCAACAAGGCCGCAGTCCACATCTGGAATCACCCACTTTCGAGCCACCTTCTCCCCCTTCTAATGGAACCAGGAAGATGGAATCCAAGACATTTCCCCCTTCCAGGATAGCCAAAAGGCCCATCCCCTTCTGTCCCAAGGGAAGGGGATGGGCCATGGAACGCACCGGGCTTGCCTCAGACTCCATGAATGTGTTTCTTCTCACTCGAATCCACCACATAGAGGAGCCTGAATTCCTTCTCCAGGCGAGACTGCAGTTCCTTGAGGCGCTTCTTGTCGAGGTTCAGGACCCGGATGAAGACCTTCCTATAACCCTCTCTCGCATCCTCGTAGGATGTCAGAATGCTGCACATCCTCCCCCCGAACTCCCTTATCACATCCGCCACTTCCTTTATGGACCCTGATCGATCCTCGAGCTCGAAGCCGAACTGGACACCTCCCCTGTAAACTCCTGTGAGGATCGTTAGAACTTTGAAGATGTCCGTTTCCGTTATCAGGCCCACGAGCTCCTTCTTTTCCGAGAGGACCGGGAGGTGGGAGATCTTGTGCCTGAGCATCATGACCGCGGCCTCTTCAACTGTGTCGTCCTCGCAGATGGTTATGGGGTCCTTGGTCATTATCTCCTTCACCTTGATCTTGGCGAGAAGATACAGGAGCTCGTGCATGTCGAGAGTGGTTGCGGCCGAGGGTGAAGCCGCCTTTATGTCCCGGTCCGTCACTATCCCCACCAATTTCTTCCCCTTCACCACGGGAAGGCCTCGGATCTTGTTCTCCTTCATTATGTGCTCTGCATCCATCATTGGGGTATCTGGCTCCACCGTTATGGGATCGCGAGTCATCCAGTTCCTGATCAGCATGGGGCCCTCCTCTCTCTTTTTTTCTAGGAGCCCGAAAGGTACTCCCTCAAAGACTTGGACCTGTAATGACCTCCAATCACGTACCTCAAAACCCTGGCGAATTCATCCGGCCCCACGTAGCCAGGCAAGGAGGATATGGGCTTCCCCTCAGAGGTCAGAAACCAGCTTGTGGGGAATCCCCTGACCATGTAACGCCTGGCAAGCTGAGGCTGCCTGTCAGCATCTATCCTCACAGAGACGAACCCTTCCCTCAGATACTCCACGACCCTGCTCGAGACCAAGGTCTCGGAATCCATCTTTCGACAGTATGGGCAGTCCTTGGTGAAGAAGTAGAGGAAGATGGGTTTACCGGTTCTCTGGGCCTCTTCCAAGGCCCTATCGTAGGGGAGCCAGGAGACCTGCTGGGAGAAGGCCAAAGATGGCAAGACCCAAGTTAGAGTTGCCAAGAATGCCCCTTTCACCTTTCCCATCTATCTGGCTCCTGGATCGTGTGTTTGCCCCTCCACTTGAGACCCTACCGTGGTTTCTGAGCGACGACCGCCGCCCCTTTTCAAGCTCACGAAAATCTCGAGCTCTGGGATCCGCAACTGGCCGAAGAGAGCCTCTGAGATGTCTCTCCCGCCCCTCCTGTGGAGGAGCAAAATACAGAGAGGACCCTCTTGGGGTTGGGCTCGAGACATTTGGGGCACTTTATCCCCTCAAGCTCTGACTCCTGGAGGATCAGCTGCTCGAATTGATTTCCGCAAGAGGAACACTTGAACTCGTATATGGGCATCCCCTTCACCTCCCTCCTATGGGCTCATTCTAGGGTGGAGCATATCCACTGTCAATTCAGAAATTCCATCTCAACCACACTGCCAATTGCCTCGCTGGTATTCCCTTTTCAGCCACAAGCTCCCGTGTCTTTAGACGAAACGGAGTGTCCCAGAGATTCCTCCCTGTGAAACGAAGTGAAAGTCTTCTTCCCCAAAGGAACTTCTCCACTTCCAGGTCAGTCCAGAAGGCATCTTGCCTTTTTCCCAGGGGGCCCAGATCCCCCATTTGCAAGGCGAAGGTCTGTCTCAGAGCTGCCCTCCATCCACTGGGATGGACCCACCTGAGCTCCCCTACCCATCTATGTTCCCTCCACGCCTCACCTGGAAACACACCCCTGGGCTCGTCCACTTTTTCCCTGTCCAGGAACGAGACATCGTAACTGAGGCAGAGGGCCAGTGTGGGAAGCAAGATGGCCTCGAGGCCAACCCCGAGATCCACTTCCTGGAGGTTCACTGCCTGGAAATCCACACCTTCGAGATGAGCTTCCCAGCTCCTGTGCTTTCTCAGGCGACCATGGACGAAGGAGCTGATGCCGTGGGCCCATCTCCTGTACCACTCCAGATGGGCCTCGTGGTTGAGGGATGCCTCTTTGGAGTCCTCCCCCAAGGGAAAACCCGCTACCTCGACGGGCTGGAGTCCTTCCATCACTGTGTAAGGTGGCTCCAAGTACCTTGCGAGGCCAACCCTGACTATGTCTTCTCCACTGGCCTCCCATACGAGACCGACCCTCGGGGACAGCTCCCTTTTCTCCATGGCCATGGAGGAGAAGACAGGAGGCATCTGGCCAAATCTCATGGCTTGAAGATG
>JAPWUY010000321.1 GCA_028275295.1 Thermodesulfobacteriota bacterium
AACACATCCATGGCGTGTTTTCCCCTGTGCTCAGAATGCGCCCAGGAATATACAGATCCCCGCGACAGAAGGTTCCATGCAGAGCCCATATCTTGTCCCAAGTGTGGTCCCACCTTGAGACTGGTTGACCGAGATGGAAAAGAGATGGCGAGAGATGACGGTGCCCTTTCCCTGGTCCGAGAGCTTTTGGCGCAAGGTAAGATAGTCGCCGTAAAGGGGCTTGGGGGGTTCCACCTCGCCTGTCGGTCTGACAAAGAGGAGACAGTAACTGTGCTACGAAGGCGGAAGAGGAGGGAAACCAAACCCTTCGCCGTTATGGTCAAGGATCTGAATGTGGCAAGGGAGATGGTGGAACTCAGGGAGAGGGATGTGGAGCTCCTTCTCTCTCCCGAGTCTCCCATAATATTGGCGCCAAAGAAGCTCCCATCCAGCGCTGTGGAGGCTGTATCACCCGGGGTTGTGGATTTGGGCGTGATGTTGCCCACAACCCCCCTCCATCTGGAGCTCTTCAGATCCAGCGAATATGATGCCCTGATCATGACATCAGGAAACATCAATTCCGAACCCATATGCAGAGGAAACAGGGAAGCCCTCGCGAGACTGAGGGGAATAGCCGACTTCTTTCTCCTTCACGATAGGGACATCCTCAGGAGAATAGACGATTCAGTTGTACGCTCCACACCCTCAGGCCTGGTTATGGTGAGGCGCTCCAGGGGATATGTGCCCTGCCCCTTGCCTCTTGGCCTGGAGCTTCCCGAGCCGGTCCTCTCCATGGGGGCTCATCTCCAGAATACAGTGGCAGTGGGTGTGGAAGAGGAGGCATTCCTGTCACAGCATATAGGGGACTTGGAGTCCGATGCAACCAGGGCCTTCATGGAGGAGGCCCTTCTTGCCATGGAGAGATTCCTCCAAGTGGAGCCCAGGATCGTAGCTGTGGATTTGCATCCAGATTACGCATCCAGGCTCATGGGGGAGAAGGTTGCGAGGGAAAGAGGAGGCCTTCTCCTCGAGATCCAGCACCACTTGGCCCATGCGGCTTCTGTTCTGGGGGAGGGAGGAGAGTTTCCGGCAGGCGAAAGCCTCGTGGGAGCCATAGTCCTGGATGGAACTGGCCTCGGAGTTGATGGAACATCCTGGGGCGGAGAGATTCTAGTGAGCAGGGGGGGGCTCCATTGGATGAGGGTTGGCAGGTTGAAGCCCATCCCCCTAGTAGGTGGGGAGGCAGCCATCAGGGAGCCCTGGAGGACAGTGGTAGCAGCCCTCACCCTCGTTGGCAGGGGGGAGCTTTTGGAGAAGCTTCCCATGAAGGAGTTGGTTCCCTCGGAGAAGATCGGGCAGATAGAACGCCTCTCCAAGGGGCCTTGGCCTCTATCTTCCGGTTGTGGCCGCATATGGGAGGCTGCTGGCAGCCTCCTGGGATTGGGAGGCGAGAACCATTACGAGGGCGAGCTAGCCTGCCTTCTCGAGTCCGCCGCGGGAAAGGGACCTCTCCCACCGCGGCCCTGGAGAAACTTGGAGCCCCTCGCGAGGGACCCTTTGGAGCTGGACACACGATCTCTCCTGGCCGAGATGGCCCTGAGATGGATAAGGGGCGAGCCGGCATCTGAAATAGCAGCTGGTTTTCACGCGACCATGGCTTATTGGATCGCGGAGATGGCCCAACGGGCTTTGGGCGGGGAGGTCAGAGCCATTGCCCTGGCAGGCGGCTGCATGGTGAACAGGCACCTGAGGAACTTGCTGTCCTTGGAGCTGGAAAGGAGGGGGTTCAGGCCTCTACTGCCCTTCAAGGTTCCACCCGGCGACGGAGGCATAGCCTATGGACAAGCGGTTTTGGCTGCAGCTATGCTCACAAGGGGAGGGAAAATCCAACTGGAGGACAAGACGAGATGTGTCTAGCAGTGCCTATGAGGGTGGTGGATATAAACGGATCCTTGGCCTTGGCCGAGCTAGGTGGGGTAAGAAGGGAGATCTCCCTGGAGCTGCTCCCTGAAGCCAGAGTTGGTGATCACGTGATAGTGCATGCCGGATTCGCCATCTCCAGACTGGAGAGGGAAGAGGCGAGTGCCATAATGGAGCTTCTCCGCGGGGAATCTCCCGCCCCTGTGTCATGAACATGGATGGATTTCAAGACCAGACCATCGCCCGAGATTTGGTCCAGAGAATTCATTTTTGGGCCCGAAGGATTCCCAGAAAGGTCACCATAATGGAGGTCTGCGGAACCCATACCAACTCCATTTCCGGCGCTGGACTCAGGGGACTGATGCCCGAAAACGTGAGGCTCGTCTCTGGGCCGGGATGCCCTGTATGCGTGACCCCTACTTCCTTCTTGGACATGGCCATCTCCCTCGCGAGAATGCCAGGGGTGACCATAGCCACCTTTGGGGACCTGGTGAGGGTCCCGTCTTCCAAGGGATCCTTGGAAGAGGCAATGGCCGATGGTTGCGATGTGAGGGTGATCTACAGTCCGAGGGATCTGCTTGCCCTCGGTAAAGAGCTAAGGGGTAGAAGAGTGGTCTTTTTGGCCATAGGTTTCGAGACAACTGCGCCAGGTGTAGCGGCAACGATCCTCGAAAGCGAAAAAGTGGGGAATATCCTCTTTCTTGTGGGTCACAAGCTGATTCCTCCGGCTATCGAGGCGCTTTTGTCCGCGGAGGAAGTGAACCTGGACGGTTTGATCCTCCCCGGGCATGTATCCGCCATAATAGGGCAGGAGCCCTATGGATTCGTTTCCGAGAGGTTCGGTATTCCAGGGGTCATAGCCGGATTTACCCCATTGGATGTCCTAGCTGCCATAGCTGAGATCCTTCAGCAGTTGGTCTTTGGAAGCCCGAAAGTGGTGAACAACTATGGGAGGGTTGTGAGGCCGGAGGGAAATCCAAGGGCCAGAGAAGTGATGGCATCTGTCTTCGAGCCCTGCGATGGTGTCTGGAGGGGTCTTGGGGAAATAAGAGGTTCGGGCTTGAGATTGAGGCCTCCATGGAGAGATCTGGATGCATCTCGCCTTGTCACGGAAGTTGTGGAGACGGTCGAGCCCAAAGGGTGTCGATGTGGGGACGTGCTCAAGGGGCTCCTGGATCCCCCGGAGTGTCCTCTTTTCGGCCTCCATTGCACACCAGAGGGGCCCCGGGGGCCGTGCATGGTATCGTCAGAAGGGGCCTGTGGCGCCTGGTATAGGAACGAGAGGATTAGAGGAGGCCTCAAGTGAATCTCAAGAGGATACTCTTGGCCCACGGGGGAGGAGGCCGCCTCACAAGGGACCTCATAAAGGGAAAATTTCTCCCCGCCCTTCATAACCGGTATCTCGAACCGCTTTCAGACAGTGCTGTGCTTCCTGAACTCCCCCGAGGAAGGCTGGCCTTCACCACTGATGCTTTTGTGGTGGACCCCATAGTGTTCCCAGGAGGGGATCTCGGGTATCTATCTGTCTGTGGCACTTTGAACGATCTGGCCGTGGCTGGGGCCCGGCCACTCTGGATAAGTTGGGCTCTGATCTTGGAGGAAGGACTCGAGGAGGAGGTTCTGGATATCGTAGTCAAGGGAGCGAGGAAGGCAGCACTGGAATCCAACGTGGATATAGTTGCTGGAGACACAAAGGTGGTTCCCAAGGGCAAAGGGGATAAAGCCTTTGCTGTGACAT
>JAPWUY010000322.1 GCA_028275295.1 Thermodesulfobacteriota bacterium
TCCTGTGGAGTTGAAGGAGGTTGTCGATGATACCCTCAAACTCATGAGGGGAGATATCCCTGCGAGGGTGGAGGTGAGAAGCGAGGTCCCCCCTGGGATCGTCCTCAATTTGGATAAGGCTCGCATTCAACAGGCCCTGATAAATCTCGTTATGAACGGCATTCAGGCAATAGAGGATAGTGGAAAAGTGGTCATAAGGGCCCAGGAGAGAGCAGAGCGAGGCTCTGTGTGGGTGGAAGTCGAGGATACTGGGTGCGGGATCCCTCCAGAGGTCTTACCTAGAGTGTTCGATCCTTTCTTCACCACCAAGGAAGTGGGGAGGGGAACGGGTCTGGGCCTCTCTGTCACATATGGAATAGTGGAGAGGCACGGGGGAAGGATTTGGATCGAGAGCCAAGTGGGGAAGGGGACGAAGGTTGTCATGGAGTTCTCCCTCCCTCGCTCCCAGGAGGCCGGTGAATGAAGGAGAGATCGAGGGTGCTGATAGTGGAGGACGACGATCTAGCCAGGGAAAACCTGGCATACATCCTCTCCAAGGAGGACTATGAGATAGAGTCAGTTGGAAGCGGACCCGAGGCCCTGGAACTCATCAGGGCCAAGGACTATGACCTAATACTAACGGATCTTAGGATGGAGAAAGTGGATGGCATGGAGGTCCTCTCCCAGGCCAAGGCCCTCAAACCAGAGGTGGAAGTGATAATGATAACGGGATATGCCACTGTGGACTCCGCCATAGAGGCCATGAAAAAGGGCGCTTTCCATTACATCCCCAAGCCTTACAAGATAGAGGAGGTGAGGGCCATAGTGAGACAGGCCCTGGAGAAGAAGAGGCTCAGGGACGAGGTGGAAAGGCTAAGAAGGGACATAGAGGCCAGAGAGGGACTGAGCTCGATAGTGGGGAAGAGCAAGCCAATTCAAGAGCTTATGGAGACCATAAGGAAAATAGCCCCTACGGACTGCAATGTGCTCATCATTGGCGAGACCGGAACGGGAAAGGAGCTAGTGGCGAGGGCGATTCACCAACTGAGCCGTCGCTCGAGGGGCCCTTTTTTGGCGCTCAACTGCGGGGCGTTCACAGAAGAGCTCTTGGCCAACGAGCTCTTCGGCCACGAGAAAGAGGCCTTCACGGGTGCCCACAGTGTCAAACAGGGACTTTTCGAGGCGGCAAACGGGGGCACCCTCTTTCTCGATGAGATAGGGGATATGCCGCAGGCCATGCAGGTGAGACTCCTGAGAGTGATTCAGGAAAGGGCCGTGCTGAGACTAGGAGGAACCAAGACGATCCCAGTGGATGTGAGGATAGTCGCAGCGACCAACAAGGACTTGAAGAGTCTCGTGGAGGAGGGAAAGTTCAGGTCAGATCTCTACTTCCGCCTGAATGTCGTGAGCCTCCAGGTGCCCCCTCTTTCCCAGAGAAGAGAGGACATACCCCTCTTGGCCCACCACTTCCTCAAGAAATTCGCAGCCCGACATGGCAAGGAAGCGAGGGAGATATCCGAGGAAATGATGGCGGCCCTCATGAACTACCCATTTCCCGGAAACGTGAGGGAATTGGAGAACATAATAGAGAGGGCCGTAGCCTTGTCCAAGGGGCCTGTTCTGGACATCAAGGACCTGCCTGAAGATATTCAGCTTTTCCGAATGCGGGCGGTGAGATCCAGGATGGGAGCTCTGCCGACCTTGGAAGAGGCCGAGAGGGACTATATCAAGTGGGTCCTTGAGTACACTGGTTGGAACAAGACGAGGGCCTCCGAGATTCTGGGAATAGACAGGGTCTCCCTCTGGCGGAAGATAAAGCAGTACGGCTTGACCCAGGAAAAGGACCAGTAGCACCCAGCCTAAGAGCCACTCCTCCATTTGTTGACATGGGCCATGTGGGCCCCTAGACTTCTTGAGATGGATCCCTGAGCTAGGGGATCCCGAGGGCGAGATTCACTATCTGGGGCATCCCATGGCCTTTCGAGGAAGATGGAGACTGCTCGACACAGGCTTCAGAAATGGAGCCGAGAACATGGCCTTGGACAGGGTGCTCCTTGAGTCCAGGTCGAGGGGGGAGGGGCCAAACACCATCAGATTTCTCCAATTTTCCAGGCCCTGCGTCCTCGTGGGATATCATCAGCAACTGGACTCCGAGGTGAGGCTCGATTTCTGCAAGGCCCATGGCATCGAGGTGAATCGCCGCATCACAGGAGGTGGAGCGGTTCTTTTCGAGCCAAGCCACGTAGGATGGGAGATCATAGCCACGAGGGACCATCCCCTTCTGAGGGGAAGTCCCATGGAATTGGGGAGGATCCTCTCAGAGATCTTCTGCGATGCCCTCAGGGAGCGCCTCGGGCTGGCTGTCTCCTTCAGGCCGAGGAACGACATAGAGGTCCGAGGGAAAAAGATCTCCGGGACAGGAGGGACTAGCGAGGGGGATAGTTTTCTCTTCCAAGGGACCCTCCTCGTGGACATGGACGTGTGGCAGATGCTGCGGGCCCTAAGGGTGCCAATGGAGAAGCTCAAGGCCCATGAAGTGGACTCCCTAATGGAGAGGGTCACTACCCTGAAAAGGGAGCTGGGCTTCGTCCCTGAGGCCCGAATCATAAAGGAGGCCGTAGCCTCACGCTTCTCCAAGGCCCTGGATGTGGAGCTCGTCCCAGGATCCCTGACACCATGGGAGGAGAAGAGGCTCCGGGAGTTGCTCCCCGAGTTCTCATCACCTTCCTGGGTGGACAGAGGCCCCCAGAGAATAGGAAGCAGGACCCTCCTCAAGGCCATCCACAGGGGAGATGGAGGGGTGATAAGGCTCCTATTGGATCTCGATATGGCCAGAAAGAGGATCAGATCCGCTGTCCTCTCAGGGGATTTTTTCGCCTTTCCATCCCGTTCAGTTTATGACCTAGAAAGCCTCTTCAAGGATGTCCCAGCGAGGATGGATGCCGTAGAGGAGATCCTCCTGGGATATTTTTCCCAAAGACCGAGCCCCTTTCCCTCGCTGGGCCCCGAGGACTTCCTCATGGCCTTCCACAAGGCCCTCGGCAAGGTCCCCTACCTGGACATGGGCTTCAGCTTCGAGGAGACCCACGAGATTTTCCCTGTATGTGGAAGCTTGAAGGAGGTCTTGATGAATGGCTTGGAATGGTGTCTTCTGCCTTACTGTTCCAAGGACCTCGGGTGCGAATTTCGCAAAAAGGATGGCTGCAACGAATGCGGCCTCTGTTCCATAGGGGATGGTTATGCGTTGGCCAAGCGCTACGGCCTGAAACCTGTCACCATCACGAGCTTCGAGAATCTGGTGGAGAACTTGAGGAGAATCAAGCTCGAGGGATCCAAGGGTTTCATAGGCTCGTGTTGCGAGGGCTTCTACATAAAGCACGCCGAGGATTTCGAGTCAGCGGGTGTGCCAGGGGTTCTAGTTGGGATGGATAGCACGACCTGTTACGATCTGGGAAAGGCTCAAGATGCTTACTCTGGCTCCTTCGAGCATCAAACCCAGATCAATGTGGCCCTCATGGAAAAGGTCCTATCAATTACCGAGAAGGCGGCATGATGGAGAAGGGGTCCATCGGATTTCCCATTTGCCTCGATGGCGTATGGGACATTGTGGTCGTTGGAGCGGGGCCAGCGGGACTCTCAGCTTCCAGGAAA
>JAPWUY010000323.1 GCA_028275295.1 Thermodesulfobacteriota bacterium
AGGGTTCTCGAGACCTCTGGCCGTAGCCCGGAGCCCTATATGGAGAGGCTCAAGGAAGGAGACACCATCTTGATGCACAAATGCGCGAGGGTCAGGGATGCCATGAAGGCAGAGAGGCTAGGGGTAGACATTGTGACGGTCGTGGGATGCGAGTGCGGAGGTCATCCCAGCGCAGAGGAGGTTAGCACCTTTGTCCTCCTTCCCAAGACCGTGGACTCTGTCAAGATACCCGTCATAGCTGGAGGCGGAATAGCAGATGGACGGGGATTCATGGCCGCCCTTTGCCTCGGGGCAGAAGGGGTGGTGATGGGAACACGCCTTCTCGCAACCGAGGAATGCCCCATACACGATGCCTTCAAGAGGGCTGTTGTGGAGGCAGACATCTCCTCGACCGTTCTCCTTCTGAGATCCCAAGGAGCCCCAATGCGGGCTCTCAGAAACAGAGCAGCCTTGGAGATCTTGGAAATGGAGGCCAAAGGGGCATCTCTCGAGGAGCTTCTTCCGAAACTCTCGGGCTTGAGGGGCAAGGCCGCATACGAGAGGGGGGATGTGGATGGAGGGGTCTTTCCCTGTGGTCAGGCAGCTGGGCTAGTGAAGGAAGTGCTTCCAGTGAGAGAGCTCTTCAGGCGGATCCTTCAGGAGGCCGAGGAGATAGAAAAGAGGTTGCGATAAGGGGGATCTTGGCTAAAGGCCGTATCCGTTCCGTTTTCCCTCGAGCCAAGAGGTCCTGGAAGCCTTTGGCCCACTCAAGGGAAGGTGGAAAAGGGTTGCTCCAAGTGATTCCTCTCGAGCCAAGGGCTTTTCCCCAAGACGATATGAGGAGGTCGAGAAATGGGGTCTCTCATCTTTCTTGCGATCCTGTTTGGGCTTTTTTTCTGGGGTGTCGCCTTGTACAACGGTCTTGTTAGGGGAAGGAACGAGGTTCACAGTGCCTGGAGCTCCATAGATGTCCAGTTGAAGAGGAGGCACGATCTCGTTCCCAATCTCGTGGAGACCGTGAAAGGCTACGCTGGCCACGAAAGGCAGACACTGGAAGCTGTTGTCCAGGCTCGCAATCAGGCTGTTGCCGCCAAGGGCTCCATTGAAGAGAGGGAGAAGGCGGAGAATGCCCTTACGCAGTCATTGAGGCAACTTTTCGCGTTGGCGGAAGCGTATCCCGCCCTCAAGGCCAATGAGAACTTCATGGAGCTCCAGAAGGAACTCGCCGCAACGGAAAACAGGATAGGCTTTGCCCGGCAGTACTACAACGATGCCGCCATGCGCTACAAGAACAAGATAGAGACCTTCCCGGGTAACTTGATAGCCGGGATATTCAATTTCAAGCCCGAGGCCTTCTTTCAGCTCGAGGCTCCAGGGGAGGAGAGGGCAGTACCCCAGGTCAAGTTCTGAGCCAAAGGAGGATTCCCATGCTCGAGACAGTGCAGAATATGGGGTGGGCTGTGATCTTTTGTCTATTGGGAGGATTGGTGGGCATGATCCTGGTGCTCTGGGCAGCTGTTCTCGTGCCCAGGGTGGTGGACAGGCTCACGCCTCGCATGGACGAGCAAAGGGAGATAGCCAGAGGAAATATGGCTGTAGCGGAATACTTTGGTAGACTTGTGGCCGCTGCCATAATAGGTGTGAGCATCGTTGTTGCGGCAGCGGTCTTGGGGGGTATAATGGCAGCCCTCCACTGAACCCCTGGCTGTGGGGGAAGAAAAGTGGCCTCTCCAAGATCTGAGAGAAAGTGGACAGGGGTGGCAATCCTCCTTTTGGCCACCGTCCATTGCTCTCCTCTGTGGGCTAGGGGAGGGGGTGGATGCATATCCCCGGATGCCATGGTGGCAACCCCAAACGGTCCTGTGCCCGTGGAGAAGCTCAAAGTGGGTGATCGGGTTTGGACTTGGAATCTGGGAGCCTCTGAGCCAGGGTCAGTGGAAGGGGTCTTTGTGAGCCAAGGGAGGAGCCTTCTCACCATAAGGACGAGGGAAGGGGCCCTCTCCCTCACCAGGGAACACCTGGTCATGACTGGCCCAGGGGAGTATCGGAGGGCGGAGAGTCTCGCACCTGGAAAAAGGGTCCTGGTACTCAGGGAAGGGAAAGTGAGATCCCGTCGCATAAGGGAGATAACCGTGAAGGACTGGGATGGTCCTGTGTACAATCTCCTCGTCTTGCCGGGTGGGACCTTCGCCTCCAACTCCATCCTCACCCATAACAAGGGCTGTTTCCTCCCTGATACCCCTGTTCTCAGGTCAGACGGCACACAGGAAAAGATATCCCGAGTCAGGCCAGGAGATGAGCTTCTGGCTTTCGACCCCGAGATGGGGCTTGTGAGGACACGAGTCGCGGAGGTCCTCAAGAGAGATGTGGAGGAGCACCTGGAGGTGAGGACAGAGGAGGGGACCTTGGAAGTCACCCCAGATCATCCCCTCTTTGTGGGAGGGGGAAAGTTCAGGAGCGCAGGCCTTCTCCGTCCAGGAGAGACCATATGGGCCTGGGACGGAAGGGAATTGAGGCCCCAGAAGATCCTATCCACGAGGAGGATAAGGGGACCTTCAGAGGTCTTTCACCTCAGGACGGATCTCCCCCATACCTTCTTCGCTGGGGGCATTCTAGTCCACAACAAAGGCGGAGGATCCTTCGGGGGGTCGAGGAGCTTCGGAAGTTCCTCATCCCGTTCTTCTTATCCTCGGGGTTCTTCGTCACCTGAAGAGCCCCCATGGATCCCTTTTGTGATCTTCATCGCGCTTGTGATCCTCGCCATAGTGGTCTCTCGTCTGGCAAAGAGGTCCAAATCCGAAAACCTCGACTATCTGTATAGTCGATCGGAAATTGACAAGAAGGCAGCAAAGACCGAGAAGCTCATGGAATTCCTCGCAAGACAGGATCCCACCTTGGCCCCTGGAGAGCTAGCCGAGAGGGTCCGCTCCACCTTCGTCCAGCTCCAGAAGTGTTGGGAGGCGAGGGATTATGGGCCCATGAAGCCCCTCATGGCCCCTGCTCTCTACGATCAGCATGTGGCACAGTTGAAGTCCATGGAGAGAAACCACGAGATAAACCGCATCGAGGACCTGCAAGTGGAAAAAGTGGATCTCGTTCACCTCCACTATGCTGACGATCCGTCCCAACGATCCTTCACAGCCCTCATCACAGCCAAGGCCAAGGACTACTATGTGGATGACAGAACAGGGAAGTTTCTGAGAGGGGACATGGCTCCAGCTAGATTCCAGGAGTTCTGGACCTTCCGCCTCCAGGACTCCCAGTGGGTCTTGAGCGAGATAGAGCAGGCGGGAGAATCCGATATCCTCAAGGACGAGAACTTCGTGGAGGCCTTCACCCAAGACACCTTGCAGCGAATCTACGGTGAAGAGGCAAAGGAAGGAACAGTTGGGCCATGGATGCCCGGAAAGCAGGCCCTGAAGGCAACCCGCACCGAGAGGCTTCTCAATTTCCTCGCCCGGACGGATCCCCTTTGGGATAAAGACAAATTGCTCCAGAGGGCGAGAGAGGTCTTCATGGCCCTTTATCTGGCAAGAGAATCCGGAGATCCTGCAAGATTGCCCGAAGGAGACCTGTTCCCGGACCTAGCCCGAGATCTGAGGGAGCAGATGGAAAAGTGGAGGGCTCAGGGGCT
>JAPWUY010000325.1 GCA_028275295.1 Thermodesulfobacteriota bacterium
TTCCCAATTACCCTGGGACATCTCCCTTTCAAGGGCTCTTGTTGCCATCTTGTAGTGCTCCAAAGGCTGAGACCAGGGGTTCTCTGGGGACTCACTCGGTTGGTCGAATCCGCTTCTTTTCACGGAAGGGCCTCCTCGTGTGTGGGTTGGGCGAGCTCTCTCCGGGCCTTTCCTAATCCGGTTCCACGGAGCTCCCTCCAAGCATCCAGGAGTTGGGCCATATGGCCTCTCACTTCCAGCAACGGTTTCCTGTCCTTTCTGGAGTCCGCAATGAGAAGCCTCTTCATGAAGTATGCGTAGAGAGAGGAGAGAGAACGCGCTATTTCCCCTCCCTTTTCCATATCCAGGGAAGACATGAGTTCGGAGACTAGCGCTAGGGCTTTCTGGATCTCCTCGCCTTTTGCCTTGAAATCTCCCTCGTCCAACGCCATCACGGCCCTGTCTATGGCACTTATCGCACCCTCGTATGCCATGATCACGAGGCCTACGGGATCAGCGGATTCCACAGCCACGTTCCTGTACAGCCCCACTACCTGGTGGACCATCATGGAGAGCTCCTCCTCATCTCTTTCCCATCGCTGTTATTTGCTGACCCAGCCAGTTCATCTGGGTCTGGAGCTTGCTTATGACCTTTTCCATGGCCACAAATTGTTGGATCATCCTGGTTCTCTTCCTGTCGAGCTCAGCCTCCATGTCCTCTATTTGTTGGCTCAGCCTGTCAATCTGGCTCTGGATGGAGTTTTGCTTGTTGGTGATGTAACCCTCGAATGTGTCTACCATCTGGAAGAGACTCCGGTAGAAACCCTCTGCCACGCCCATGGTGACCGTCAGCGTGCCCACATCTCCCGTCTGTGTGCCGGTGTAGATGATGGAAAGCCCGTCCACATTGGGTTGGCCCGAGTCCCCCCTGAGAATTCTCCCCTGGCCAGTCGCACTCTCGCCACCTATGGTTCCGGAAACATCCTGGCCCGAATAGGTGCCATCCAGGCCCTGGCCAAGAAGGATCCCATTTTGCTGAGTGACCTGGAAGCTCTGGGAGCTCCCATAATCCCTGTGGGTCAAGACGAGGTACTTGCCGTCCTGGGATGCCGAGGCCAAAACCGGAAGGGAATATCTTCCTTGTCTGCTGCCATCGCTTCCCGTTGGATCCACATCGATGGTGCCGAAGCTGAGATTTCTCCCTTCTGGCCCAGTTATGTTGAGAGAGAGGCTGCTCGGGCCAGCTTCCCTGTCCGCAACCACTACCCTTCCGGATGAGTCCATGTAGGCATCCACACTCCCTCCGAAGGCGGCCTCTATCGCAGAAAGGAGCCCCTCCACCTTGTCCGTCCCCACGTGGTTTATGGTATAGCTTCCCGTAATGAGCCTTCCCCTCCGATCCGTCCCAGAAAACCTTATCACATCGCCATCTTGGAGCCCTGCGGGCTCGCCCGAAGCATTGTGGATATCTGCCCACACCGTGTTGGCGGTGATTGGCTGGGAAGCCTCGGAGTCGGAATATAACCTCGCATCTCCCACAATCACCTGCGAATAAGATGCTTGAGTCTCTTGGTTTATGGCAGCGACTATCTCCGCGAGGCTCATTCCTTCCCCGAGAGAGATCCTCGCAGACGAGTTTCCGGATGTGATGGTCAAGATCTCCTGTCCGCCTAGCCCCCCACTCAGGTCCACCGTGCCCGTTACCTGGGCCTGTGTTGCTGGCTGGGTGATGGTCACAGTGTAAGTGCCTGGCTTTGTCTTGAGGCCATGGCCGAGGAACCTTATGGAGCCCGAGGTGGAATTGCCCCTTACAGTAAAAAGGCTCCTCACATCTTCCAGATTGGTTGTGAGATAGCCTTTGAGGAGGGTCTCGTCCACGCTGAGCTTGCCATCATTGTCGAGTTTTATCCCCACCATAGCCGGGATAGAGAATTCCGCTGAGACCCCCCAAACCCTCGAGACCAAGTTGGACATGAGCTCGCTTTTGACCGAGGATAGGGTCCCCTCTCCGAAAAGCGCACCCGATGGCTTTTCTTTATCCTCCTTATACCTGCTCTGGGAGACGATGAAGTCCATGACAGCGTTGTATTTGTCCACGAAGCCCTTGATCTTGGATATGATGGAATCTGTGTCCCTTGTCACGGAGAGGGTGATGGTCGTGCCCGGCTCTGCCTTGAGAAGATCCAGAGTGACCCCTGGGATCACATCTCCTATGGAATTGGAACTCTTGGTCACATAGCCCCCGTCTATGGTCAGGATGGCATCTTTCCCTTGGACCACCTCCATCTGGTAGCCCTTTTGGGTTGCACGGATCTCGCCCAAATCCAGATCCCCGCCCCCTTCGTTATTGGCTCGAAGCATCACTTGCAGGGCGCTTGTCCCACCAATGTTGTCCGTTACCTGGATCTTCCCATCCGAAGTGACGCTGGCACTTACATCCCCGAAGGCCCCCTCTATGGCATCGAGAAGGCCTTGGAGCGTTTGGGAGTTCTTGTCCGTTATGGTGTATACAGCCGAAACCGTTGTCCCGTCATGCTTCTTGCCAGTTATCGTGATGGTATCTCCATTGGAGATGGTATTCGCACCACCTCCTGTGTCCAACTGGGCCCAGGTGGTGGTTGCGTCGACATACCCTCCCCCTATTTTGGTCAAGGAGGTCGAGCTTGTGTGAATCTCCTGAACGGCTCCGAAAGTATTTCCGAGTATGCCCAATGTGTGCAGCACGTTATTGCTGTCCGAAAAAGAGCTCGTCCCCCTTATATCCAGCCTGTATCGAGTGATGCCATCCGAGCCTACTTCGGAGACCACACTGGCACTTACCCCATCGAGGGCATCTATCTGAGATGCTATCTCGTTTAGGGAGGAGGATAGGTCTATGGTGAGCGCCTGCCCTCCTATGGTGACATTTCCCTGGATGGGGCCACTTAGTCCCAAAAGGGAGGCCACCGGACTTGTGGAGCTGGAAAAAAGGGCTGATTTGGCCCCACTTGTGGTGGGGTACCTTATCTGGAATGATGCTGTTGTGAAGCCAAGCTCAGCCAAAAGATCCGCTGACCCCACAGCCCTTATGTCCATTCCCTGGGAGCCTTGGGCTTGGGATGTGAGAATCAGCCTGTGGTCCGTGGAAGAGTAGGAGATGATAGAGGCCGTGATCCCACTTCCTCCCGATCCAAGGTTCAGGTTGTTTATCTTGTCCCTTAGGGTCTCCAGGGTATCTGTGGCATCGATTGTGAGGAGCTTTCCTCCGAGAACAATGCTTCCCGCATAGGAAGCGCCCAGGGGATCCTTTCTGCTCGAGAAGCTCTTGCTCGATAGCTTTTGGGCTTGAGCTGTCTGTATCACTTGAATCTCGTGGGTGCCCGGCACAGCATACTGATTGGCTGTGGCCGAAAGAACCTTGTTCGCCTCAGTGGAAGAGCTAGAGGTGAGCGAGGTCTTGAAGAGATCGAAAGAGCTCAGTTTTCTCAGCTCGTCCACTTGGGATTTTAGCCCCTGGAGCTTGGATGCCAGATCCTTCCATGCCTTGAGCTTTTGTTCCTGAACCGACTTTCTCTGGGATACTAGATCGACCCTTTTGTGGTCCACCTCGATGAGCTTGTCTATCATGCTCCTCC
>JAPWUY010000326.1 GCA_028275295.1 Thermodesulfobacteriota bacterium
GGAAAATTCCAGAGGCCTTGACAGGGAAGTAGCTTCGCGGCTAAGGTCCTCAGGGATCCCAAGGCGCAAGTACGTTTCGAGATTTGTGGGCCCCGGGGCCTCATGGAATATTGGGGGGAGAGATGGAGGGATTCAGATATTCCAATGTGGAAAGGGAGATGGAATTTAGGAGCTATGACCAGGCAGTCAAGAGCCACTGCAGAATGTGCCACGGCGGCTGTGGAGTAATAGTGCTCTTGAAAGATGGGGTAGTGAGGAAGATCCTCGGAGATCCAGACTGTCCCATAAACAGGGGAACCCTCTGCAGCAAAGGGCTTGCCTCCATAAAGCTCCTCTATCACCCAGAAAGGCTCCTCCATCCCAAAAGGAGGATCGGGCCCAAAGGAAGTGGAAAGTGGGAGAGGATTTCCTGGGACGAGGCCCTGGATACCATCGCGGAGAAGATCCTTCACTATAAGAGGACTTGCGGTGCTGAATCCATTGTCCTTGGTTACGGAACCGGGAGGGAGAACGAGGCAGTGATCTACAGGTTCGCTAACCTTTTGGGCACACCGAATGTGCTCACTGCCGGACATTTCTGTTACGGCCCGAGGATAGCGGCGAGCATTGTCACTTGCGGATCGATTCCTGTTGCGGACTATGACAACCATCCGGCTTGTATCATGGTTTGGGGAAACAACATAGTGATAAGCAATCCGGACGAGTACAAGGGGGAGAGGTTCTCCCAGGCCCTGGATGCTGGGGCCAGACTGATCGCTGTAGACCCGAGACTCACTCGGATAGCGGCAAGAGCTGACATATGGCTCAGGCTGAGACCCGGGACCGATGTGGCATTGGCTTTGGGCATGGCGAGGGTCATAGTACGGGAAGGGTTGTACGACAAAGAGTTCGTGGAGAATTACGTGCACGGATGGAAGCCTTTCCTGGAGAGGATAGAGCCTTACACGCCCGAGAGAGTGGAGGAAATAACTTGGGTGCCGCGGGACAAGATGGTCGAGGCTGCAAGGCTTTTTGCCACATCCAAACCCGCTGTGATCCAATGGGGTGTGGCCATAGAGCAACAAAACACTTCTTCCGATGCCAACAGGGCACTTCTGGCTCTTTTGGCCATGACAGGTAACATAGATGTCCCGGGAGGCCAAGTCCTCTATACACCCCCCAAGATAAGGACCGTGAGTGAATTCGGAGCCCATAGGATGCTTCCTGAGGAACAGAGGGCCAAGCGATTGGGAGGAGACAGATTTCGACTCGCCGCCAATTTTGCGATCATAAATCCCAGGTTTGTCTGGGAGGCCATCTTGGAAGAGAGACCTTACCCCGTAAAGATGCTCTTCTTCATAAGCTCCAATCCGCTTCTCACGAGAGCGAATGCCATGCAGGTCAGAAGGGCCCTGGAAAAGGTGGAGTTCATGGCGGTATGCGATTTCTTCATGACCCCCACAGCGGAGCTTGCGGATATAGTGTTGCCCGCTGCCACCTGGCTCGAGATGGACTACATAGGGGATTTCTGGAAGAGGCACGGTTACATCCTCCCGAGACGAAAGGTGGTGCAAGTGGGAGAGGCGAGGTCGGACCACGAGATCCTGAACGACCTGGCTCACAGAGTGGGCCAAGGGGACCATTGGTGGCCCAGGTTCGAAGGAGCCTTGGACTGGATCCTGGAACCGATGGGCATGACGTGGAGGGAATTTCGAGATAGGGGAGAGGATTTGAGGGGAGAAGTGGTGTACAGGAAATACGAGAGGAGGGGATTTTCCACCCCCACCCGCAAGTTCGAGATCTACTCTACCCTTTTGGAAAAATGGGGTCACGATCCCCTTCCCCAGCACAGGGAGCCCCCTGAGAGTCCCGTGAGCACCCCGGAGCTCTACCGGAGTTTTCCCTATATACTGATCACAGGAAGGAGGCTTCCCGGGTTCTTTCACACTGAAAACAGGCAAATTCGGCCCCTCCGAAGGCTCCATCCCGAACCCATTTTGGAGATTCACCCCGATGCAGCGTCCAAGGAGGGGATCAGAGAAGGAGATCTGGTCCTGGTTCAATCCCCAAGGGGAAAGGCCATCTTCAAGGCTAGGCTATTCGAGGGGATGGACCCTAGGATCGTGAGCGCAGAACACGGTTGGTGGTTTCCGGAAGAGGAGGACCCATCCCACGGTTGGGAGAGGTCCAACATCAACATGCTCACGTCCAATGATTTCGACCATTGCGACCCAGCCATGGGTGCAACACCGGTGAGGACTCTCCTTTGCCGTGTGAGTCCTTGGGAGAAAACGGGGAGGCCAGAATGACCCGGAGACCGTACGGACTCTTCATAGACGAGGAGGCTTGCTGGGGCTGTAGGGCATGCGAAGTAGCGTGCCAGCAGGAGAGGGAATTCCAGGAAGGCCCCTTTCTCTGGGTTTGGGAGGATGGACCGAGGCTTTCCGGAGAAGAGGCTCATTTCCAGTACAGGGTGACGGTTTGCCGCCATTGTGATGATCCTCCCTGCCAGAGATCTTGCCCGGAGAAGGCCATCTGGCAGAGGGAAGATGGCATCGTGATCCTGGACAAAGAAAAGTGCACGGGCTGTGGGATCTGCGAAGAGGAATGCCCCTATGATGCCGTGAAAATGGATCCAAAGCTTGGGAAGGCCTCCAAGTGCGATATGTGCTTCGAGAGAGTGGACCATGGGCTCTACCCAGCATGCGCTGACAATATATGCATGGCCCACTGTATCTACTTCGGAAGACCTGAGGAAGTGTCCACGGAAATGGAAATGAAGAGGAAGAGGAGAAAGAGGAAAGAGGGGCTCTGAGAAAGGCCCAGGGATTGGGGCCCGACTGAAGCGGTGGGGCCAGAAAGACTCTCGTCGAAGCGAGTTGATCGATATCCTTGGAGGGAGCTTAGAAGTGAAGGTCCACATATGGGAGCGGAAGGTGATGTGGGGTGACCTGGACTCCCTTGGGATAGTCTTCTATCCCAGGTACTACGAGTGGATGGACGCCTCGTCCCACCTTTTCTTCGAGGCACTGGGAATCCCTCTAGGGGAGATCCTGAGAGCGAGGAGGATCGTCTTCGGGCTTGCGGCAACAAGCTGCAGATACATTTCCCCTGCAAGGTATCATGAAAGGATCCAGATCCGCACCTGTCTCAAAGAGGTGGGCTCCAAAACTCTGGAGCTGGGCCATGCAATATCTACCGTCTCGGAGGGAAGGCTCGTGGCCGAGGGAAGTGAGAGGAGAATCTGCGTCGAGGTCCTCGAGGGAGGAAGGCTGAGGGCCATAGCCATCCCCGATGACTTAATGGAGATTCTCCGCGGGGCCCTCGAGTGAAAATCTTCCAGGATGGGCACCCCTCCCGCCTTCTTCAGTGTGTGGTCACCTCCACCTGATCCCTGTGGAGCTTGGGATTGGGCTTGATCAAGATCTTCCGCTGGAACCTCCTTTCCAGCTCCTCCAAGCCGGATCTCTCTTCCTCGCAGAGCATGTGGGCCACCTCTGGGTGGACCTCCACGTGGACATCGCCCCCCAGTACCCCACAATGGGCTATCTCCCTCTGAATTTCCCTCAGGGCCTCGTAACAGAGGGTCGCGGTGGAGCGAACCCAA
>JAPWUY010000328.1 GCA_028275295.1 Thermodesulfobacteriota bacterium
GAACGGCTTCCGGAGAGCCACATGGCCGGGCCGGAAAGGGGTGTGATCGCCAAGGGCGCATCAAAAAATACATAGCCGTGGGGGGGCAGGAGAAATGACAGGACTGGGAACCCACATTCTGCTCGATCTCTATGGCTGCGATCCCGGTCGTCTCAACGATCTGGAGTTCCTCCGCCAGATGTCCCTTGAGGGCGTGAGACGATCGGGGGCCACTATCATGGGGGAGCACTTCAAACAATTCCAACCCCAGGGCGTAAGCGGGATCATAATAATTGCGGAAAGCCATCTCTCGCTTCATTCCTGGCCCGAGTTCGGATACATCGCAATGGACTATTTCACGTGCGGAAGCCGCATAGATATAGACGTGGCCATCGCCCACTTCGAGCAGTCCCTTTCTCCCCAAAAGGTGGTGAAGAGCCGCCACTCCAGGGGAAGCGAGCTGGGGGGAAAGGAATGGGCGGTGCCCAATCACGCGAGGGCCAAGGGACCCACTCCCTGGTTCACGGAGTACTATGGGGAGAGGGATGAGCCCGGAAGGCCCCTTCTGGCTTACCAGTATGCTGTGGAAAGGGAACTCGTGAGAATGAGGAGCCCCTTCCAGGAGATCATGGTCATGGAGAATCCCGTGTACGGGAAGATGCTCTTCCTGGACGGGCTGGTCATGACAACGGAGCGGGACGAGTTCGTGTACCATGAGATGTTGGCCCATGTCCCCCTGGTGGTCCATGGCGATGCCAGGGATGTCCTCATAATAGGGGGAGGGGATGGAGGGCTGTTGAGGGAGGTGCTGAGGCACCCGACGGTAAGAAGGGTGGACATGGTGGAGATAGACGAGAAGGTGGTCGAGGTGTCGCGGGAGCACCTACCTGGCATAGCTTGCTCCTTCGATGACCCGAGGGCCAAGCTCCACTTCGAGGACGGAGCGGACTTCGTGAGAAGGGCCAGGGCTGCTTACGATGTCATTCTGGTGGATTCCACCGAGCCCATGGGCGCGGGAGAGGTCCTTTACGGTAACGAGTTCTTCTCGGATTGCAAGAGGGCGTTGAAACCCCAAGGGGGGCTCTTCGCCGCCCAAGCTCTCTCGGCTTGGGTTCACGAGAAGGAGCAGAGGGCCATGTTCGCGAATCTGAGAAAGGTTTGGGATCACGTGGTTCCCTACGTGGCGACGATCCCCACCTATCCTGGGGGACTCTGGACATTTGTCCTCTGCCGAGATGGTGGAATAGAGGTCCTGCCCAAAGATGAAAATTACGCCAACGCCATATCGAGTCGTTGCAAGTATTACAATGTGGGCATCCACAGGAGCTGCTTCTGCCTGCCCAACTTCCTGAAAGAGAAGCTCGATGGAGAAGGACCGTTGAGGCATTGACTGAGGGATCCGAGGATCGGCTGGGCCGATTCCAAAAACCCCGGAGAGAACCTCCGGGGTTTTCTATTAGGCCCGCCTGCCAAGGAGGATCCCCAGGTACAATCTCCTCACATTCCTCATCACTCTCTCTAGTTTCTCTGTCAGGTCCTCTCCCTTTTTGGAGGCAGGAACCCACTCGAGATCATCCATTCGGCCTAGGGCAGCTAGCTCCTGAGCTGAAAAAGGTTGATCCGTGGCCTTGTGTTCCAGGACAAGCCCCAACCTATTTTCCATGCCCTTGAGGAAACCGTGGGCTTTCTTCAAGAATCCGGCCTCCCTCCCTGGGAGGGCACCTATGGCCACAAGCCCCTCCAGTGCCCCTATGGTGCTTGTGGTGCGGACTCTCGAATCCTTTGACCAGTTGCACCACTGAAGATATTGGACGAGAAACTCTATGTCCGCCATCCCACCAGGGCCCAGCTTCAGATGGAAGCTTCCCTCGGGGGCTTGGCCCCTTTCCCTCTCCATTCTGCTCCTCATGGCGTGGACCTCGTTGGGGTCTGGGGGAGGACTTCGAAGGAAGATGGAATCTATGATCCCCATTGTCTTTTGCCCCACCTCTGGGTTTCCGGCACAATGCCTAGCCCTCAGTAACATTTGGCGTTCCCAACTCTCGCTCATTCCTTCGTGATATTGCTTGAAGCTTCTCAGAGAAACGAGCAAGGGGCCTCTTGTTCCGGAAGGCCTGAGCCTCACGTCAACGGACCATCCTTTGCCCTCCTTCGTGGCCATGCTGAGCCAAGAGAGCAATCTCTGGGCCAGTTTGGTCAGAAACTCCGAACAACCACTTCCATCCCTGGGAGTCCAACCCGTAGCCTCGTCGTACACGAACATCAAATCCAGGTCGGAACCATAGGTGAGTTCCTTGCCTCCCAAACTCCCAAGCCCAACCACTGAGAGAGGAAGCAGGTGGGAGGATTCAGGATAACCCCTCGAAGCCATCACCTCCTCCAGAGTAGCCTCCAGGAACACCTCGGCGACCTTGGTGATCTCCTCCCCCACCTGCCATGGGTGAAGAATCCCACAGAGATCGGCTACCCCTATCCTCAAGAACTCCTGGGCTCTGAATAGCCTGAGGCGCCCCAGTCTTTCCTCGATGTCCCTGGTTCCCCAAAAGAGCCTCTGGACCTCTTCCCTCAACTCCCCGGGACTCTTCTGGAGCTTGTCGTAGTGGCCCGAGACCAAGGCATCTAGCGACTCCACGTGCTCCGTGAGCCATCGCGAGAGCATCGCGCTTCCGGAGAGGACTCTCATGAGACGTTCCAATGCCACAGGGCTCTCCTCCAGGAGGGACAAATACTCTGCCCTGGGCCCTATGACCTCCAGAAGCCGTTCCACTCTGAAGAGGGTCTGGTCGGGAAAGGGGGACTTGGTCACCTCCGAGAGCATCCTGGGAAGGAGCCTGTGAAAGACCCGCCGGGCCCTCGGAGAACGGGAAGGGCCGAAATTGGGGCTTGACATCCTCTCCAAGGATCTCCTCACCGAGGCAGCTTCCCTGAAGCCGGCCTGGCGGATTGCATCGAGGGCTTCATCTCCCTCTTCCAGGCGGGCCAGCAACCTCTCGCCAATCTCGTCCTCCTCCCTTCTGGTCCTAGGCTCGGCCACAAGCCCAGCGAAGGCCCTTCTCACAAAGCCCATGTGTTCTCGGAGTTCTTCGAGCATTCCCGTTATGCCTTTCCCGTCCCCGTAACCCATGAGCACCGCAATTCTCCTTAGCTCCCTCTCATTGGAGGGCAGGCGATGGGTTTGTCTCAGGTAAACCATCTGGACCCTGTGCTCCACTTGCCTCAAGTACTTGTAAGCATCGATCAAGGTTTGGGACTCATCAATCTCTAGGATTCCACAACTTGCCAGGGCCTCCAATGCCCCTATGGTGCTCCTTACCCGCAGAGGCCTCCTTTTCCCTCCGTGAACTATTTGGAGGGTCTGGACCAGGAACTCCAGTTCCCTTATCCCCCCCTTCCCCATCTTCACATCTATGGTGTCAGGGGACCTCCATTTGGACTCCCTCTCTATCTTCGCCTTCATTTGCCTTATGTCTTCCAAGCTCGCGTAATCGAGGGAAGTCCTGTAAACGAATGGCTCCAAGGCGCTGAGAAATCGCTCGCCGAGCTCTTTGTCTCCAGCTACAGGATGGGCTTTGAGAAGTGCCCACCTCTCCCATGGCGATCC
>JAPWUY010000327.1 GCA_028275295.1 Thermodesulfobacteriota bacterium
TCATGGCCCCCTCCTCCATCTCCATGTCTCCATCTGCCGTCATCTGGGCTCCAGTTCCTCCTCTCTGAAGGTGGCGAGGGGAATCGGCTCATCCAAGCTCCTTCCAGGCACATAGTCCAAGAGCCTCTGGGTGCGGCGAGAGACGGCCATGAATATCTCGGCCACCTTTATCCCCATGGGACAGCCACTGGAGCACTGGCCACAGCCTACACACGATGTGCTCATGTGGGCCATTCTGGTCATGTGATAGAAGAGGGTGTCCACTGGCATCTTCACCATGGACCTCCTCTTGGCCCACCGGAGGTATTGCTCCGAGGGATGCTCCATCGTGGAACTATCCATGACGCAGCTTTTGCAGTAGCAGACAGGGCATACGTCCCTGCAGTTATAACAGTTTATGCACCTGGAGAGCTCCTTGAGGAGGTTTTCCAGGGGAAGGAGTTCTCTCTCCACTCTTCCCAAAAGCTCATCTCGGAAGGCCTTTCTCCTCTCAATCAAGCTCGCAATGGCCTCTTTTCGCGACTCTCGGGCCTCCACCTTCTGCGCTCCCAAATTGGCCATGACCTCGGCTCCCCTTTGGGTCGATGGGCTTACGGTGAGGCCTTCCGAGGAATTGGACCCCAAGAGCATGAGCTCGAGATCCGCGCCCACAGGGGTTGGAAACTCGCACGCCTTGCAAGAGGTCCTGATATCGGGTGCTCCCTGGGGAGGGGATCCCTGGCCCATCATTGCCTGGAAGAACTGCCATCCTGGAGATTCCACACCGAGGGCCCACTGGCGGTATTCCGGAGGCTCCATTGTGCCCAAGCAATCCATACCGATGATGAGGACCCTGCTCCTGTCGCCCTGGTTGAGCTTGACGAGCTCCATGAAGGCCCTTATCTCGCAAGGCCTGAGCAGAGCAGCCACCTGCCCTGGGATCTCCTGACGAGTGAGACGGGCAACCAAGGTGGCCCCATTGACCGCCATCACAGGAGCGAGAATGTCCATGGCCCCCAAGGACTCGGGGTCCCTGGTGAGCACGTGTTGGACCATGATCCCGTCTGGAAGCCGCATGGGGGCCATGACGGCCTCTACCAGACCTTTCTCCAAAATTCCTCTGCAAAGCGCTCTTGCTGCATCAGCGACAGAGCCCTTCCCTCGAACGGGAACTGTAAAAGCCTCTAGAGCTGTCATGATCCTCCTCCTGGAAGGGCATCAAAGAAGCATCTGCTTCTTGATAGGGTTCGTTCCCCTGGTCTTCAGGTGGTCCACCATCTCCCTTATGGTCTGAGCGAAAAGACCCCCCTCGCTCGCGCTTATCCATCTGAGCCAGAGCCTGCTCCTTTCGATCCCGAGGGCGTCCATTATCTCCCAGAGGAGTGCCACCCTTCGACGGGCCTTGAAATTGCCGTTTGTGTAATGGCAATCGCCTGGATGACATCCCCCGACCAGGACTCCGTCAGCACCTTCCAGGAAGGCCTTTATCACGTACATGGGATCCAGGGATCCCGTGCACATGAGCCTCACGGAACGGACATTGGGGGGATAGGTCATTCGGGCAGTCCCTGCGAGATCAGCTCCAGCATAGGTGCACCAGTTACAGAGGAAGGCTATTATCTTGGGTTCCTTGGACTCTTCCATCTTCTCGGTCTCCTCCGCTCATTGGAAAGGTCTCAACTCCTCACTCGAGAAGGGCCTCTATGGCCGCCAGTGTCTGCTTGTCCGTCTGAGCCCAGAGCTGGCTCGCATCGTTGGGGCATACGGCCACGCAACTGCCGCAAGCCTGGCACAATTCTCCCCAGACCACCGCATGCCCCCTTTCGGTATCGAGCTCCCTTGCCCCGAAGGGACATGTCTCTACACAGAGGCCGCATTGGGAGCATCGGGAAGGGTTGACCCTCGCCCCCCATATGTTGGTCCTCATGGCAAGCCCTCTGAGAAACTGGGAGGCCCTGAGCCCTGCCCCCCTTCCCTGAGCCATGGCCTCATCCAGAAACGCGGGGCCCAGGCAGAGACCGCAGCCATAAACACCCTCTCCCAGATCCAAGGGCCTGAATTTGGGATTCCTCTCCCTCAGGAACCCGCCCTCGGCAAGCTCCAGGTCGAGGGACTCCAGGACTGAATTTGGGATCGAAGGGGAGATTCCGGTATTGAGGATCACCATGTCTGGCTTCAGGGCCAACCTAGCTCCCACAGTGGGATCCAGGAAGACTACATTCAGGGCACCGTCTTTCTGGGAGAGGACTGGGGGGTCATGGGGATCGAAGGGCACGAATATTGCTCCAGCCTCCCTGGCCTTGCGGTAGTGCCTCTCGAGGGTGCCAAAGGCCCTGATATCTCTGTAAAGGACAAAGAGCCTGAGGTCGGGATTTCCCTCCAGAAGCCTCAGGCAATTCTTGAGGGCAGAGGCGCAGCATGTCCTGCTACAGTAAGGGTGCTCCTCATTCCTCGACCCCACACATTGGATCATCACCACTTCCCTCAGGCCTTTGGGATCCAATCTCCCCCCGGCCATTGCGAGCTCGAGGTCCTTCTGGTTCATCACTCCAGGATGTCCCATGGAGTAAGGAGTGGACTCCACCGCATCTCCCCCAGTTGCCAGGATTATGGCACCAGCTGGGATTGTCTCCTGGCCATCTCTTCCGCGGATTGTGGCCGTGAAATGGCCAGGCCTCCCCCTTACGCTCTCCACTTGCGCCTCGGTCAAGACCCGCACTGATTGAGATTCCCTGAGATGATCCAAGAGGGATTTGAGGAGTCTTTTGGGCTCAAAATCCTCCCTCAGCCCGTAGCTCAGCCATCTCAAGTTTCCCCCCAGCTCCTTTTCCCTTTCCACCAAAACCACTTCATGCCCGAGAGAGGCCAAAACAAGGGAGGCTGAGATACCAGCTGGCCCTCCACCCACTACCAGGACCCCTGTCTCAGGGGGCCTGGGTGGAAGGCTTTGGCCCACTGGGAGGTAGGCCCTCATTTTGGCGACCGCGGCTTTCAACTTGGCGAGAGCTGAGCGCTGGATCTCCTGGGATGCCTCTCTGTGGGACCAGAGGGTCTGTTCCCTCAAGTTCACCACCTCCACCAAATTGGGATCCAGACCGCCCATCTCCGCGAGCTTTCGGCCCTTGAGCCATCTCGAGGTGCATGCCCCCACAACCAGGGAGTTGGCCTTTCTCCTCGCAAGAGCCCCTTTTAGCCTCTCGAGCCCCTCGCTCCGGCAAAGCCTCGATTCCCTCACGACCTCCACGACCCCCTTTTCCCCCTTTAGGGATTCCGCAAGCTCCTCGAAGCCCAAAAGGGGAGTCAGGGTATCGCAGCAGTCGCAGAGGATTACCAGGATCCTTATGTCCTCGTCCCTGGGATTTGTGACCACGGCCGACAGGGGCGATAGTTCCTCGAGGGTCGAAGGGGTCCCCTGGGATGCCACCATGGAAGCGACTTCCAGGCTGGCCATCACGGTTTCGGGTATGTCCTTGGGCTCGCAGGCCGCCCCTGCGACGAAGATTCCCTCCCTTCCCGTGCCACTCAGACTCCCAGGGCTTCGGACCACCAGGCCCTCATGGTCGAGCTCCAGACCGAGGATCTTGGCCAGCCTCAAAGTCTC
>JAPWUY010000329.1 GCA_028275295.1 Thermodesulfobacteriota bacterium
GTTTATGCTTCGCATAAAAATATAACATTTGACACGGTAAGGCAAGGGGTTTATAAAGGAGCCATCCGGTGACAATTGGTGTGGGTTTGTTCGTTGGGGGGCCTTTCGTTCCCCATATCACTTGGAAAAGGAGGTGGCTCATGTCTCAGAGGAGATTCCCCAGGCCATCGGAGGTGGAGTATCCCGCCGAGCTCCAGGGATGGGAAGAGATGTATCCACCATATTACATCTTCAGCCCCGAGCGGGCCGATTGGGAGGACAGGCAGTTCTGGTATCATGACAAGATTCACGCCCCGGATCCCATGTACCCTTGGGACCTCATCTTCCATGAAGCTTGGCAAATCTCCCTTTCCCAATACAATACGAGAGTTTTCTGCATCCCACCAGCCCAGGGAGTGGCCCAGAGGATGGTGGGGTGTTACATGTTCATCTGCGCGGTGGAGCCTCCTCCTGGAGAGATCATCCAGAAAAAGGCCGAGCTCTTCCAGAAGAGGGTGTTCTACGTGTTCGAGCACTTCGATGAGCTATACGAGGAGTGGCTCAAGAAATTCAAGGCCCTGGGCGAGTCTGTGGAGGAACTCAAGGTTCCCAAAGAGCTCCCGACCTTCGAGCCCGACGAGGTGGTGTTCCCGGCACCTAGGGGCTACTTCACATCCTTCGAGATAATCGACAGTTACGACAAGCTCGTGAACGCTGTCATCAAGGGCTGGCAATATCACTTCGAGTACCTCAACCTTTCCTACCTGGCATACCTCATGTTCGCTGACACTTGCAGGAAGCTCTTCCCCACCATAACCGAGAGCACCATAGGAAAGCTGGTAGCTGGGGCAGTTGTGACCATGTACAGGCCAGAGGAGGAGCTCTGCAAACTCGCTAGGCTCGCTGCAACGATGCCCACAGTCAAGGAGATCCTGAAAAGGGAGGATCCCCCCGAGGCGAAAATCGAGGCCCTCTCGAGGAGCGGAGAAGGAAGGGAGTGGCTCAGGCAGTTAGAGGAGGTAAAGAGGCCTTGGTTCTATGCCTCATGCGGGAGTGGATGGTTCCACTACGAGGGGAGCTGGATAAATCGCATGGAGGTCCCCTTCGGTTATCTCAAGAGCTACGTGGAGAGGCTCGAGAGGGGTGAGAGGATCGAGCGTTACCTGGAGGAGATCGAGAGGGAGAGGGAAAAACTGGCCCAGGAGTACAGAGCCCTCATATCCACTGAGGAGGACCGTAAGGCATTCGATGACGCATATCGCATCTGCCGAAAGATCTATCGATACGCCGAAGACCACCTCTTCTGGGTTGAACACTGGTTCCACACCATAGTCTTCGGGAAGATGTGGGAATTCGCAGCCCTCCTCAAGCGCTACGGAATGATCCAGGAGGAAGAGGACATCTTCCTTTTCAACAGGTTCGAGGTGCCCATGATCCTGGAGGACATGGTCACGGCATATGCCCTGGGAGAAGGAGTTCCCTCTCGTTCCGCCTACTGGAAGGAGAAGGCCAGAAAGAGAAGGGCGATCCTCAATGCCGCAAGATCATGGAGCCCGCCTCCTGCCCTGGGGACAGTCCCTGAGGAGATAGCCGAACCCTTCACTGTGATGCTCTGGGGTGTGACCTCGGAGAAAGTGGACGAGTGGCTCAAATCAGGCACAGTCAGGCCAGAGGAGGTGAGCGAGATCAAGGGGTTCGCATCCTCGGCGGGTGCCATAGAAGGAAGGGCGAGGGTCATAAAGCTCCTGGAAGAGATAAACACAGTCGAACCGGGAGAGATCTTGGTATGTCCCACGACGAATCCATCGTGGGCGCCAGTGTTCACGAAGATCAAGGCAGTGGTCACGGACATAGGAGGCTTGACGAGCCACGCGGCGATAGTGTGCAGGGAATACGGGCTTCCCGCTGTGACAGGAACCGGTATTGCGACCAATGTCATCCGCACAGGCGATACCATCCGCGTCAATGGGGACAAGGGAGTCGTGACCATCCTGGAGAGGGCTGCCTGAAAAATACACACGGGCTTTCGAGGGGGAGATAGGATGGATCTGATCCGGTGGTTCGAGGAAATCGGAAAAGAAGACCTCGGCCTCGTCGGCGGGAAGAATGCGAGTCTGGGGGAACTTCTGAGGGCTCAAATTCCAGTCCCCCCAGGCTTCGCCATCACAACGAGGGCCTTCGATAGATTTCTGGAAGAGGCGAAGATAAAGGGAGAAATAGGAAAGCTTCTCAAGGAGATCAGGGCCGACTCGCCTCAATCCATAGAGGAATCCGCAACCCGGATAAGACACCTCATAGAGGGTGCCCCCATCTCCTGGGAGCTAGAGGACGAGATAGGCGCAGCATACAGGAAGCTTTCCCGGATGTGCCAGGTTCCGGCCCTTCCTGTGGCCGTGAGGTCCAGTGCCACATCAGAGGACTTGCCCGATGCGAGCTTTGCTGGCCAACAGGACACATTCCTCTGGGTCAGGGGGATGGACGATCTCTTGGACAGGATCAAAAGGTGCTGGGCAAGCCTCTACGGGCCAAGGGCCTTGGCTTACAGGATCCAGATGAAGTTTCCACACGAGAAGATATCCATGTCAGTTGGGATCCAGAAGATGGTCAATTCCTGGAATGCTGGGGTGATGTTCACCCTGGATCCCGCAACAGGCGACCCATCCAAGATCGTGATAGATGCCAATTGGGGTTTCGGGGAGAGTGTGGTGAGCGGAGAGTGCACTCCCGATCAATTCGTGGTGGACAAGATAACCATGGAGATAGTCTCCAAGAGAATCTCGAGGAAGCACTGTTACTTCACGACCGATTTCGAGACCCAAACAGTTCAGAAGATCCCTATCCCCGAGGAGAGGCAGGAGAATCAATGCATGTTGGACGAGGATGTCATCAGGTTAGCCAAGATAGGCCGGAAGATAGAGCTCCACTATGGAAAGCCCATGGACATCGAGTGGGCCATAGACAAGGATCTCATGGCCCCAGGCAATGTCCTAATTCTCCAAAGCAGACCGGAAACCGTATGGAGTCAGAGGAAAAGCTCGCCAGTCATAGGTCCAAAAAGCGGCTTCGATCTCCTCATGGAAAGGGCCATGAGGCCCTTCAAGGTGGAGTAAAAGGCCCAACTTGGTCCAACCCGTTTTGACAGGGGAGCCACCTTTGGCTCCATAGAGAATCTAGAGGAATGGAGGTAGCCCCATGGACTTGAGGGAGTGGATTCAGAAGTGTGAGGAGCTGGGGGAACTGAAACGCATAAAGGCCGAGGTGGATTGGGATTTAGAGCTCTCGCACATAGCCAAACTCAATGAGGAAAAAGGAGGGCCAGCCCTCCTCTTCGAGAGGGTCAAGGGCTACGACTCACCTGTCCTCACGAGTGCCTGCACAACCACCAGGAGGCTCGCCCTCATAATGGGAGCTCCACTCGATTCCACCCTCGTGGATCTCATGAGGGAGTGGGTAAAAAGAGGCCGGAGCAAGATTCCTCCTCGCTGGGTGGAGACAGCTCCCTGCAAGGAGAACAAGATGATGGGCGATGAGGTTGACCTGACCAAGTTCCCAGCACCAAAGTTTTACCCGAGGGATGGGGGGAGATACTTC
>JAPWUY010000330.1 GCA_028275295.1 Thermodesulfobacteriota bacterium
GTGCCCTGGCCGGAGACCCAGAACGACCGCTATATCCCTCGCCTCTTTTTCGGTTATATAGGATTGGGCCTCCCTGTAAGCTAGCTCCTCTTCCCTGGAGGAGAAATCCTCTCTCCCCTCGTAAAGTGCGTGGAACCATTGCAACCTTTGCGCCTCCGGGGGTGAATGACTGTGACCTGCAAGGAACCTGTAATTTCCGTGGACCCTCTAGTGCCTTATCTCCAATGTCATCTCGCCCAACAAGGAAAACTTGAGCCACCTTATTGCGAGAAACAGAAGACTCAAATCGTCCTGATCCAGTCCCTTTAGCTCATCTTCCTCGAGGCGAAACCTCTTGAGAAAACTACTTTTTTTGACGAATCCCCTGAAACGGTCGAGATCGTAGCTCGCCATGTGAAACATGGCCCGGTGCTCTTCGCCAATCTTCCTCAGGTTGGCCGATTTGCTGGTCACGATCTCCATCCATGGTCTGTTCATGGCGTTGTATTCGAGAACTCCTTGGTCCTCGAGCCATTCACCGAGGGTCCACTCCCTCCTCTCCTCGAACCCCCTGCAGTGGTCTTCCACAACCAAGAAATAGAACTCCTCTTCCACATCCGGCAGATGCCCCCTCCTCGCTCCCCTGCCCAGAGGATACAGCCTGCAGGCCCCAGGTCTGTCCTCGTATATGGAACAACCCTGGGCGGTGAGGAAAGGACACTCCCTTCTCCCCTCCTCTCTCATCCTCAGTCTCACCATGGGGAACCATGGGTTCTCTTCCCAGTCTAGGAGAGTGTATTGGGCGAGAAACTCGGAGGAGTTCATCCCGAGCCTCTTTTTCATTCGAAGGACATCGTAGGGGGTCAGGATCAATCTCAGATCCGCGCAACACTCCCCGAAGCATCCTACACCTGGATGGCAGGCGAAGCGAAACTTCTCATTCCAAAGGGGAAGGAAACGGGCCCCCCTTCTCCCCGCGGGCATCCTCTCCCTTCCTCTGGCTTCATTTGCGGCCTTCTGCGGCATCTCTCCCCAGTATCCCTTCCCTGAGCCTCAAGCTTTCCCCTTCCTGAAGGCCGAAACGGAGCCACCTCTGTCCCAGCTCCAGGACTGCTATATCGTCGGTGGGGATCCTCTCGAGAAGGTCTCTCTCTACATAGAAGATCTCCAGGAACCTGGATTCCATCACGAGGCGCCTGAAGGTATCGACATCGTACATTGCCATGCGGCACATATGCTGGAGGCGAGGATTCCTTATGGGTTCCCTCAGCATTCCAGGCTCAGGGCCCAAGGCCCGGAGTCTCTCCTCCACCTCCTCGTAGTGGGGAACCCCTTGGCTCAGGAGATAGTCGGCAACCGAGATCTCCTCCGCCCCATCCTCTCCCAGGCACAGGTCTTTGGAGGCCACGAACAGATACTGGCCTTCCCTCTCCCCTTTATCCAGGGGGAACATCCTGCAGGACCATGGCCTGTCCTCATATACCGTGCACCCTCCTGGGCCGACAAAGGGGCACTTCTTGTCCCTCTTTTCATCCATCCTCAATATCAAGAGGGGGAAGCCCGAGGCCTCGGGAAGCAGGGTTATTGTGTAGTGCCTGAGGAATTCTCCAGAGGTCATCCCCAACCTTCTTCTCAATCTGACCACATCGTAGGGACCTAGGAATATGGTCACGTCCCTGCAGCACTTGGTGAAGCAAGGCAAGGAAGGACGACACTGGAATCTTATGGAGCTCTCCCTCGTCAAGACTGGAGAAGGCTCTGGGTTTTCTCCCTTCAAGATCTTTCCCCCCAGGGAGACCTGTTCCCTCCCATCCCCCTCACTCCTCCCCCCTGTAATTGGCCAGTGTTTCCATGATGAGGATCTTCTCCTTGGGTGTGTGGCCGAATTTGCGGGCTATTCTCTCCACTATGGTCTGATGCCCCATCTCTATTCCTTCTGTCCTTCTCAGGGCACTCAACTCCTTCTCGTAGCGGTATACCGCCCGAATGAGTCTCACAACCAGCGAGTGCAGCTCTTCGCTCAAAGGCCAGCCCCCAACTCAGTGTTCCCAGGTCCCCATCGCGGGAGGAGCAATCTCCACTCCCTTCCCCAAGGCCCTTCCCGCCCATCGAGCATATACCATTGCTGTTGTCCTATAAAGCATGTGGGAGAATTTGGAAAAGGGGAGATAGGCGAAGAGAAACCAGACGCACACGAGATGAACGAAGTACATGGGATACGCTATTGTCGGAGAATTGGCTAGCCTCAAGAGCTCTGTGAGGAGGCCCGTGACGCCCGTTGCCAGGACGACCCAGAGAAAGAGCCATTCGAAATAAGTGGCCCTCCCTGCCTTCTCCCCTTTGGAGAGCCTGTTCTTTATGGCCAGGACAGAGCCCACTATGAGGATCACTGCGCCCAAGTTCCCTATCCACTTTATGGGATTGCTGAGTGGGTAAGGGGTCTGCTTTCCAAAAAGATACACCCCCGCTGCGACACAGGCAGTTGTTATGGCAAGAAGGATGAAACCCCATAGGATGTTGAAGTGGGCCACGAATCTGAACCTATTGGCATCGCAGAGTTTGAAAAACTGGTGCTTCAGGATATCCACTATCGTTCCCCCAACGTACACCGTGACCCACTCCAAGGGGGAATACCTGTACTCCTTTCTGATCTCCGGCCCCATGGCCTTGAGCTCGAGCCACATCTTTCTTATCCCAGCGGCGGAGCAGGCCACTGCCCATATGGCTGTTATGGGGAAGATCACATCGACAACCGGCCATTGGGGTATGAACTTTCGGTACACGATCTCCCCTTCCGGAATCCTGAGGGTGCCGCAAGCAGCCATGAAGACGAGGAGGATGACCACAGGGATCCCGAAGACAATGGGCAGGAACCTGGGTTCCCTGACCATCCGGGCCCAGACTTTGGGCGTGGCGTACCTCATCACGCTCATCCTCTGGAGAGCGGCCAGGACGTCTCCTGGCCTAGCCCCCCTCGGACAGTAATTGGTGCAGTCGTGACACTGGTGGCATAGCCACACATCCGGATCAGCGAGAAGCCTCTCCTTCAACCCCCACTGACTCCACAGCATCTCCTTCCGGGGGAACGGCCGGTCATCGGGTGAGACGTTACACACAACGGAACAAGTTGCACACTGGAAGCACTTCTTCACATCTACTGCGCCGTGGGACTTCATCTCCCTTATGAAATCCAGGTCCGGATCCAAAAGCCTGGGTTGGGACATCTCATCCACCTCCTCTCAGAATCCCTTGTAAGGATTTGGTCCTACTTCCTTTATGGTCTCCAGGAACTCGTCCATTATGGTCGGAATCCGATCATAGTCCGAGATCTCTATTTGTTCAATCCGGATCCTGGAGGACTCCAGGGCTAGCCTGTCCAAAGTCTCGGAAACCTTGGCCAGCCGGTAATTGGCAAGCTCGCTCCCCTTTATCATGTGGCACTGGTAATCGTGTCCATGCTTGCAACCCAAGAGCAAGACCCCGTCTATTCCCTTGGAGAGGGCATCGGCAATCCAGATGAGATTGAGGGAGCCCAAGCACCTGAGGGGTATTATTCTCACATAGGGGTTGTACTTGCCACCTCGT
>JAPWUY010000331.1 GCA_028275295.1 Thermodesulfobacteriota bacterium
CGGACTCCGTGAAAGCGGAAGATCCCAGACTCACTCCAGGGATGTTAACCCCCTTGTGGGACCTCAACTCCCCGCCTGCGACCACAAGACACTCTATCTCCTCCCCACGGATGGAGAGGACCTCCAACCGAATGATCCCATCGTTGAGAAAGATGCTGTCCCCCTTCTTCACCTTCTTGGAGAGGCCTTCCAGGCCCAAAGTGCATCTTCTCTCGTCTCCCAGGACCTCCCTCTCTGTCAGGGTGAAGAGTTGCCCTCTTTTCAGTTCCACGGGCTCCTTTTCCAGCTTCCCTATCCTGATCTTTGGGCCCGGGAGATCCGCCATTATGGTAACGGGCCTTCCCACGGCTTGGGCCGCCCTCCTGGTCCTGGAGACCATTTCCTCGTGCCAGAGGGCATCTCCGTGAGAGAAGTTGAGCCTCGCCACATCCATTCCAGCGATTATCATCTTCTCTATGGTCGACTGCTCCTCGGAGGAGGGGCCCAAGGTGCACACTATCTTCGTTTTGTTGGCCCTCAGCTGGGGAATCATTGGCCTCACCTCATATCCCTTGGTTGCCCAGTCACAGCCAGTACACTTTCCCACAGGTGTCCTCCTGGATCTATTCGCTTTCTTTGGGAGACCGCGAGGGATATAGGGACGTGGGTGAAATGCCCCTTCCAATAACCAACGACCATGTCTGTCCTCCCACTCATGGCAGCGTGGACAGCATGGTGGCCCAGAAGGAGACAGAGCGCAGCGTCCTGAGCATTTGGCGGGCCACTCCTTATGGTGTAGCTCGGGTCTATGTACTTGAGGTCTATTCGCAAGCCCCTTTCCCTGAAATGGGCCCTTATCTTGTCCCGCAGGAATGTGCCTATGTCCCCCAGTTTTGGATTGCCAGATGCATCCCTCTCAAGGGGCTGGCCCAAAAGGTCCTGCCCCGCCCCTTCCGCCACGACTATGACCGCATGGCCTCTTTTGACCATCCTAGCCTCCAGCACCTGGAGGAATCGTTCCAGGGTAAAAGGGACTTCAGGAACTAAGCAGAAGTTCACATCATTGTCGGCCAACACGGTATAGGCGGCTATGAACCCCGACTCCCTTCCCATGAGCTTGACCAATCCTATGCCTCCCCTTGCGCTCACTGCCTCTGTATGTGCGGACTGGGTGACCCTTCTCGCCTCGGCCACTGCTGTCTCGAAACCAAAGGACCTCTCTATGTAAGAGATGTCGTTGTCTATGGTCTTGGGCACTCCAACAACTGCTATCTTTTTTCCCCTCTTTTTTATCTCCTCCACAATGGCATGGGCTCCCCTGAGAGTGCCATCACCCCCAATGGTTATGAGGATGTTTATTCCCAGTTCCTCGAGGGTGTCCACCATTGTAACAACTGGCTGGGGACCCCTCGAGGAGCCGAGCATGGTCCCACCTAACTGATGTATCCGGTCCACTGCCTCGGGGGTGAGCTCCACGACCCTGTGGCCGAACTTGGGGTTGAGTCCCTCATACCCATATCGGAATCCGTAGATGGGGGAAATACCGTAGTGATAGTGAAAGCAAAGGACTATGGCCCTTATGACATCGTTTAGTCCAGGGCACAGCCCGCCGCATGTGACAATCCCGCAGCGGACTCTCGAGGGATCGAAGAAGAGGAGTTCCCTAGGCCCAGCCAATTCCAAGGCGGGGGGATCTTGGCCTTTTTCCAGATAAGCCTTTATCTTCTCAGGATGGGAATGGAAAACCACTCGATCCCCGTCTTCGACGAATCTCGTTCCTTTCATGGGCGATGGGAAATGTGCCTCTCCCAACTTCTCGATTGAGAAATCCAATCTTTCGAGCTCCATCTCTGACCTCTCTCCGTACTTTTCGGATTCCGATCCAAAAGCTTATCCTCTGAGGGATGATACCACAAGCGGTTGAAACAATGCGTTCCACCCTCTTTCGCCTTGCCCATCGAGCGCGGGTAGCTTAAATTGGCACCATCTGGAATGTTTGGGAGGAAAAGGAAAATGGCCAAGAGGACAAGCGGCATACTCCTTCCCATCTTCTCCCTTCCCTCAGAATACGGGATCGGGGATTTGGGTCCCTGGGCCCACTGGTTCGTGGATTTTCTCCATGAGGCCTTGCAGACCCATTGGCAGGTACTTCCCGTGCATCCCACAGATCCCATATCCGGAAACTCCCCATACAGCAGCATCTCGGTCATGGCCGGAAACCCCCTCTTCATAAGCCCAGAGCTCCTGCTCCGCGAGGGTCTGATCCATGAGGAGGACATTGTTCTCGAAGAGCCCTTCCCCAGGGATCGGTGCGACTACCAGAGGGTGATTCCCTGGAAAAGGAAGGTTCTCGAAAAGGCCTTTGGAAGGGTTCGTGGGGGCCACCCTCTGTGGGAGGATTTCAAGAATTTCTGCGACAGGGAGGCCCATTGGCTCGAGGATTATGCCCTCTTTGTGTCCATCAAAAGAAAACAAGGCGGTAGCCCATGGACCGCCTGGCCCGAGGATGTGAAGTGGAGGGATCCCAGCTCCCTCGAGAGGGAAAGGAAGGAGTTGGAGGAGGAAATGGAAAAGGAGATGTTCTTCCAGTTCCTCTTCTTTCGCCAATGGAAGGAGCTCAAGGAAAGGTGCGAGGGGAAGGGAATCGAGTTGATAGGAGATGTGCCCATCTACGTCAACCACGACAGCGTGGATGTGTGGCGCAGACCAGATCTTTTCCACTTGGATCAGGAAGGGAATCCCGAGGTAGTGGCAGGTGTACCTCCGGATTATTTCAGCGCTACGGGCCAAAGATGGGGGAACCCCATCTACAGGTGGGATCGCATTGCCCAGGAGGGTTTTGAGTGGTGGATTGAGAGGCTGGATCAAAACTTTCGCCTCTTCCACAGACTGAGAATAGACCATTTCAGGGGCTTTTTCGGCTATTGGGAGATACCAGCGGCGGAGGAGACCGCGGTCAATGGAAGGTGGGTCCAGGGCCCTGGGGAGAAGTTCCTAGAGAGGATTCTCGAGAAGTATTCCAGGGATTCCATAATCGCAGAGGATCTAGGGATCATAACCGAGGATGTGAGATCGGGCCTCGAGAGGCTGCGAATTCCTGGGATGAGGGTCTTGCAATTCGGCTTCAGTGGAGAATTTCCCAGAAACTGCCATCTCCCCCACAATTACGTTCCCAACTGTGTTGCGTACACTGGCACCCACGACAACAACACTCTTCTCGGATGGTGGGAAAACGAGGCCACAGGAGAAGAGAAGGAGAGGGTGTTCTCCTACCTCGGAAGGAAGCCCTCTCCTCGGGAGCTTCCTTGGGAGATGGTGAGGCTAGTCATGATGAGTGGTGCCAACACGGTCATCTTCCCACTCCAAGACATTCTTTGTCTCGGTGAAGAAGCCCGCATAAACAGGCCCTCGGTTGCCCATGGAAACTGGATGTGGAGGTTGGAAAGGGAGCATCTGGAGGCCTTTCACGGAGAGTTTCTGAAAAGGACGACTTGGATTTATGGAAGGGCGAGGGAAGAAATAGGAGACATCTCCCAGGGAAAGGGAGAACTGCTTGTTGAGATTTGCGAGGGCCGAAGACT
>JAPWUY010000332.1 GCA_028275295.1 Thermodesulfobacteriota bacterium
ATTTGTATCCTCGCCTAGGAAGACTTGCACACCTTCCTGGAAGTTGGCGCCATTTATTAGGATTCGGTACGGCTTCTTTGCCTGGGTGATGGATGTGATCGTGGGTGGAACTATGGGGGGCCTTATAATTATGTACCCGGCCCTGCTGCAGGAGACTGAGTCCACTTCAGCCGAGAAACGCCAGCTAAAGGTGCCCGTTTGGTTATAGGTGTGGGTGACATTTTCCCTGTCAGAATGGGCTGAGCCATCGCCAAAGTCCCAATCGTAAGTTACAGTCCCGGAGCAAGCGCTGGAAGGGGTTGCCCTGCCAGTGAAGTTCACAGGGGTATCCACCTGAGCCGAAGCTGGGACCGTAGCCGAGCATGATAGCCTGCAGGTGGTAACCCCACCGTACTGATAAGCACCCAGATCTGGTGGATCGGAGCGTGTGAGCCCCTCAATGTCGTCTCCTGGGACCAACCCACCGAGACTCCCAATGGGCATCCCCTGACCTATAGCTGGGCTTCCCCCTTGGAGATGGGCATCCAAATCAGTGATGTCATCGTTGGCGAAGAGAGGATCACTTCTGATGATGTGGGGGCCTAGAGGGACTGTGTCATACACGAAGCAGTTGTGAATGAGATTGTAGTCGTCCGTGTCCGCTCGGGTGAAGTGATAGGGGTCGCCGTCTCCGATGAAATCCGAAAGCCTCTCGAAGTCGAGATAGGCCACCTGGTAGCCCTTGAAAATGTTGTTGAAGAGGTAAACTCGTTCTGTGCCATCGGGAGGGGGCTGATCATGGAAGTCCAAGTTGTTGGGTTGAAGCTCCGCACAGGCCCACCCTTGGCTCGCCACTGTATTATTCACGATGTAGGAAGCTCTTCCTCGCGGAAGACTGATGCTGAGGGCAGCTCCCCCTGCCCTACAGTGATTGCCCGAATCCATTCCTCCCATTCTCTGGGCGAAGGGTTTGCCGTAAAAGAAGGCGCAATCGCCCCACGCGAAGCAATTGAGGAGCCTTGAACTGCCCCCCACCTTGAGCTGGTTTCCCGCATTGCCATAGGCTGCGGTCCGGTAAATTTCCACCGAGGAGTCTGGGTGGCCCACACCAACATACAGAAGGTCGAGCCCATCCGAGGTATTGTAGCGAAAGACCGAGTCTTCGATGATGAAGTGGCCTCCAGATCGGTTCAAGCCCACCCCATCCCCATAGCCACCGCAGATCTCCTGGGCCCAGCAGTTTTGGGGTTCGCGGCCGGGATAGGATTCGGGACAGCCATTCCACTCCACTGTGAGATTCTGCCACATGTGGGTTCCCGAATACGAGCTGTCCTCCCCCCCAAGATCACCGTTCCAGCCAGCGCTGCCGTTAGCAGCTATCCGCACCCTCACAACAGTCCAGTTGGAAATTCGGCCTGCGCGGATCCCGGTCTCAGCCAGGCCGTGGATGTTCAAGTCCTGGAGGGTCACGTTGGAAGAATCGGAAGCCCTTATCCCCTCATCGGCGTAATCGAAATCGCCATTGGGGAAATTATCGCGAGGGCAGTTATCCTGTAGGCATACCGGTGGCAGTGGGGAATCCGGGGAAGGGGTGGGGCCCAGAAAACAGGAGGAGTGATCGGTTATCTCCAGGCATGCTATGATTGCATTCGATGTCCCCCTCAAATCCAGTATCCAACTTGCCCGCCCTGAACCCCAAAGCTCTGGCGGGGAGGGACAGCCCGAGTCCCAACCTTCACCCAAAATTCGCGTTGGCCGCGACTGATCTGGCCCAGATGGTAGTGGAGGGAGGTGGCAATCCCATGGGTAATTCTGATGGCACATGTCTTCTGGGAGGTCCCCTTCGCCATAACCCATACGGTAACTTCCCCTGTGAATCAGGAGGGTATCCCCCCCTCGGAGCATCCAGTTCCCCGAGGCATCGAGGGCAAAGAAGGGGTGCCTCCATGCGCAGTTTTGTTGCGTGCCAGAGCCAGGGTAAGGAGCGTTGGCAAGGCCGTTGCACTGGGTGCGGTCTCCACCATCGGGCCTGACATGGTAAGTTGTCTGACCTGAGGCATCCAAGGCAGGGATGAGTAGGAGAAAAGGCAAGGTCACCGTTACTAATTTAGCCAAGTTCATGGTCCCACCTCCTGAAACAAATTAGTGGCCCCATCCCCCTGGGAAGGGTCAGAATGACTCTGTCGAATTTCTGCTGGGGTTCTATGTCCCTTGGGCGACAAGGGAGCAACTCTTCCCCTCCAGAGGCCTTGTGGGAAATTGCCTCCACCCAGTATCCTCAGATACTTAAGCCCCGGTGGAGACTTTCCTAGCGCAAAAGGCCTCGCTTGGGTTCACCTTCCAATCGGGTCCCTGGCCTTCAGGAACCCTTATCCCAACTCGAGATGCGAGGGATATATATTTTCTCCTCTTGTCTTGGCTAGGTGGTGCTAGGGTTGCCGTTTCTCCCTGGCGGATCCTTCAGGGAGGCTCCAATTGACCCTTCTTTACCCTTGCGATTGGTGAGATTTCTGTTTATTTGCACAAAGACGACGGGACGGTACCATCTTTCACAGTTCGCGTCAAGAGATTTTCCACGAGGGGAACACTGTCAACTTTCCGTGCTGAAATTCAGTTGGAATTGATAGGAGGTGACCCTCCAGATTGTGACCTCCTTCTGGATACTCAGTTGGTAAGTCGCCAGGATGTGGTCGGAGCCGATGGACACCCACAATCAGACCTTAAAAACCCCTAAGCAATACACCTCAAACTCGTCTCTACGAGTTACCAACGAGAGATACCCCCTGTCTTTACACAAGACCAAGAATTCAGTGGGAATTCATGCGGAGGATCCCCCCGGTTTTGGCGTGCTCCTCGAGCTTCAGGCTCCAAGGACCATTTCCCCTCGGGTACCCTTCATTCCCCCTGGGCCGAGGCCCCGCATATCGCCTCGAACCCCTCTCCTTTCCGGACTGGCTTATTTCGAGGCCGGCCGCACACTAATCTTCATGTTGGAAAATCCACCCATCGGGTATCCCCTGTTTCCTGTGAATCTCCACTGGGGATGCTTTTTTTCACAAGGCGAACCCTAACACGAGATCAAGGAAGTCTCCTTGCAAGAGAAAGAATTGTCCTCGGTCCTTCCAAGGATCCGAGTGCCCTGAAAGCGATTCTTTTGCCTTATGGAAGGACCAGATTATCGATAGCCCGCTTCACCCCACCTTTTGTGGCTCCCAGACAAAAGGCCCCGAAGCCTCCATATGGTCCGATGGCTTTGGAAGCGAGGTAATATACCCTAAACCCTCTCTCAATCCCGGAGATTTCGGAGTCAGAGTTGACCCCCTCCCGCCTCTGCGGATAAAGACCAAACACAGTAGCACTCCAAAGAACCGTCTTTCGCGAGGGCTTTCGGCAAAGGGAGATTCAGCCACCTCGGGGCTTCGAGGCCGAGATCTCCCACTGGACGAGCCTGAAAAAGGCTTTCACGGTTTCCAGCCCAAGTGTCTGAGCCGGAGCAGTCCAGCCCCATCACTTAGCTCGGATCCTCAATGTCGCTTGTCCTTTGCTTCCGTGTTTATTGCAGCTTCCCTG
>JAPWUY010000333.1 GCA_028275295.1 Thermodesulfobacteriota bacterium
CATCTCCGTTACGGGCTCTACCTCCCAAGGGACGCGTCGGCATCCGGTACCCCCCTTCCAGCTCCTAACACCGAGTCACCCAACAGCGAGAGTATTATACATACAAGGGACGCGGTCTCCGCGTCCGTGTTGCAAGGCCGTGCGCAAGCCCGGGGTATGCCATGCTCATGGAGGGGCGAACGAATGGCCGGTGGCCTAATAGGGAGATGCTCCGGTCCAGGGCGGGCCTTTCCCGCGGGCGTGCGGAGCCCGCCCCTCCGGGGGATTGGTCACCGGAGCTGGGATGACCTAGCGGGGAAAGCCCGGAAATGAGGCAAAAGGCGATTTTCTCGGAGGGGCGCACTTTGTGCGTCCGCGATTACGGGCCGGATGCAAATCGAGGCATAACATGATCAACGGGGGGCAAACGAACGCCTGGGGGCTAATAGGGAGAAGCTCGGGTCAAGCGCAAGCCTTCCCCGCGGGCGTGCGGAGCCCGCCCCTCCACGGGGTGGACCATCCGAGCTAGGACGGCCTAGCGGGGCAAACCCGGGGATAACGCGGAGGGCGGTTTTCTCGGAGGGGCGCACTTTGTGCGCCGGGCTGGCAAGGCCTCTCCTCGCTTGTCACCCATGGAGGCGGTCCATCTCGACAATCCCCTGACATTTGGGGCCTTTGGTGGTATAAACTCAACTGCCTGCTAAGAAGATATCCCCGAGGAGAGGAGGTATCCCCATGGACCTGGATTTCACAGAGGAGCAGAGGATTTTCAGGGATCAGGTACTGGCCTTTTCCAGGAAGGAGATAGCCCCTCTGGGAGAGGAGTCGGACCTCAAGGGAGAGTTTTGCTGGGAGGCATGGAGGAAGATGGGGTCCTTTGGACTCTTGGGCCTTCATTTTCCGGAGGAGTATGGGGGCGCAGGGGCAACCATAGTCACTGCCTGCTTGGCTGGGGAGGCCCTCTCGGAGGCGGGCGCGGATGGAGGACTCACCCTCTCCTGGGGAGCTCACACCTACCTTTGTGGGGACAGCATATTGCGACATGGCACGCCAGAACAGAAGGCTCGGTACCTTCCCAAAATAGCCTCTGGGGAGTGGGTAGGGGCCTTCGGCCTCACTGAGCCGGGGGCTGGCTCAGATGCATCAGCCCTGAGGACCACTGCTGTGAGGAGAGGCGATCACTATGTTCTCAATGGCACCAAGATGTTCATAACCAATGGTCCAATAGCCGATGTGCTCGTCGTCATCGCATCCACGGATCCATCAAAGAAGGCCGCCGGAATTTCAGCCTTCATAGTGGAAAAAGGTTATCCGGGGTTCAGGCCCGGTAACCCCCTCAAGAAGATGGGATGCAGGGCCTCTCCCACCTCGGAGCTCATCTTCGAGGACTGCATCGTGCCAGCCGAGAACCTTCTGGGCCAGGAAGGGGAGGGTTTCGTGAAGGTGGCCCTGGGAGCGCTCGAGTGGGACAGAAGCGCCCTAATGGCTCCTTTTGTCGGTGGGATGCGCTATATGCTGAATCAGTGCGTGGCTTACGCCAACCAGAGGATCCAATTCGACAGGCCCATAGCCAGGTTCCAGGCCATAAAACACAAGATCGCTGAAATGAAGGTGATCTACGAGGCGAGCCGCCTCCTCATGTATCGAATAGCTTGGTGCAAGGATCAAGGCAGGCCCCTCAATCATCTCGAGGCCGCGGCAGCGAAGCTCTTCATAGGAGAAGCTGGAATGAGGCTCGCCCACGAAGCAGTCCAAATCCACGGGGGCTACGGGTACATCCACGAATATCCCGTTGAGAGGGCCTTCAGGAATGCTCGCTTGGCATCTATAGGTGGAGGCACAAGTGAGATCCAAAGGTCCATAATCGCTAGGATGATCATGAACCTGGATTATAGCCAGGGGAGAGCCATCTGAGACCCTCGGCCAGCTTTGGCAAAAAAGGAGGCCGCGACATGAACTTCGATCTCAAAGAAGAGCAGAAGGAATTCCAGAGGAATCTGAGAAAGGTCTGCGAGGAGCTCCTGAGGCCCAAGGCTAGGGAAGTTGACAGAGATGGAAAGGTCCCTGAGGAGAATCTCCTGGAGCTGGCGAAGGCCGGATACATGGGCCTGACGATACCGCCGGAGTTGGGTGGATGTGGAATGGATATGGTCTCCTTCTTGGTGGGAACGGAAGAGGTCGCCCGTTGCTGCCCTTCGACAGCGCTTGTGGCATCGACCTCCTTGATGAGGTTCGGTCTTCCCACTATGCTGTATGGAAGCGATGGGACAAAGAGGAGACTGATCCCACTTCTTGCAGAAGGAAAATTGAGGGGAGCCTGGGCCCATACGGAAAAGGAAGGGGGTTCGGATAGACAGAACCTCAAGACAGTTGCGGTCCCTTACGAGGATGGATTCTCCCTGAGCGGCCAGAAGCACTATGTCCTCAATGGACCAGAAGCTCAAGCCTTGCTCGTCGTTGCAGCCATTGGTGGGCAGGAGGGGAAAAAGGGGGTCTTCCTTTTGGAACTGCCCTGTTCCGGGGTGGAGTGCGGGCCGGAAATCAGGACTGTTGGGGCAAGGGGAGCGAGGGTCTCTTCCATTTATCTCAAGGATTGTCTCGTCTCCCGGGAGCGACTTCTGGGGGGAGAAGAGGGGCCTTCGGGTGAGGAGATAGAGCGACTTCCCCAGATGCCCCTGGTCTTGGCGGGATACAGCATAGGAGTGGGACAAGCAGCCCTGGAGCTTGCCATAAGCTACGCCATGGGAAGAACCACTTTCGGAAGACCTATAGTCACCTACCAGGAAGTCCATTTCAAGATAGCCGACATGTTCGTCAATGTGGATGTGGCGAGGCAGCTCGCATTGAGGGCTGCATGGCTGATAGACTCAGGAAAGGGCTCCCACGTGGAGTCCTCGGTGGCGAAGCTCTTCGCTTCCGAGGCAGCGGAGAGTTGCGCCCTCCTCTGTGCTCACATCCATGGGGGGGCGAGCCTGGAGGAGGGGAGCGATGTGGATCGAATCCTCAGAGATAGCAGGATGGCCAGGGTCCTAGGTGGCACATCCGAGATGCACAGGATGCTCATAGCTGAAGAGGTCCTGGCAGGAAGGGCCTGAGGCGAGAGACGAGAAGGAAAGGGAGGAAAAGGAGGGATGTCTGGCTCGGCGAACACCCAGATCTTTCTCGGGCTGGATGTGGGATCCATAAGTCTCAACACGGTGCTCATGACCCCGGACGGGGCAATTTTGGAGGAGCACTACGACAGGATCCACGGAAGGCCCTTGGAGACAGTCTCCAGGGTGCTTGGACGAGTGCTCGAGAGGTGGCCCCAGGAGCTCATAAAGGGAGCGGCTGTCACAGGGGTTACGGGCAAGCTCGTCGCTGAGCTTGTGGGCGGTATCTTCTTCAACGAGGTCATAGCACAGGCTCGTTCGGTGGAGCTCCTGTGCCCCCAAAGCCGCACCATCATAGAGATGGGCGGACAGGACTCCAAGCTCATCCTCCTTGCGCCAGAGCCAGGAAACGGGAGGTTGCGCATAGAGGACTTCGCCATGAACAGCCTATGTGCCGCTGGGACAGGATCCTT
>JAPWUY010000334.1 GCA_028275295.1 Thermodesulfobacteriota bacterium
GGGCTCTCGGTCAATGGCAAATTGCGAAGGGAACTGAGCTCCCTCTCTTTCTCCTGCAGGAGCTTATCCATGCCCCTTATTCTCCCTCTCAGCCTTAGCTGCCCCACTATACCCCAGACCGCGCCCAGGGCCAGCCCCACTATGAAAGAGCCTATCACTACGCCGTAGAGGGGAGCCTGAGGTGAGGAAAAATCCTTGAGCCACAGATTCAGTCTTATCTCCACGGGCATGGTAAGGGTCTGACTGTTCTGAAGGAAGAAGACGAGAAGGAATACGACGAGTACAAGCCAAAATATCGTCCTCACGGTCCTCATTAGCCCATCACCTCCGTCTGAACGCTTGCGAAACCCTCCTTGAGTCTTCTATAGGTCTCTTCCAGATGCTCGGAGATCACCCTCACCTCAGCCAAGATTGGCATGAAGTTCATGTCTCCATTCCATCGCGGGACTATGTGAACGTGGAGGTGGCCGGCATAGCCAGCCCCAGCTACCTCACCCAAATTTATTCCGATATTGAAGCCCTGGGGCTCGAGCACACGGGACAAGACCCTCGTTGCCAACCTGACCTCTTCCATGAGGGCCAATTCCTCATCCGCACTCAGGCCCTCCAGATCGGGAATGTGTCTCACTGGAGAGACCAGCAAGTGACCATGGGCATAGGGGAACCTGTTCATCATCGTGAATATTCCCGCCTCGCTTCTCAGGACCAAGCTTTCTGGATCCTCGAGATTCTGAACGGCCTCACAAAAGACACATCCCCCCTTTTTTCTCTTCTTCACGTAATGGGCCCTCCAGGGGGCCCAAAGGATTCTGGGACTTTCCTCGCTCTCCCTCACTTCTTCACCCCTCCAGAACTATGACCTGAGCCTTGACCTCTTCTCCCACATCCAGTATTCCCACAGTCCTGCCCCTCGGGTTGCCCCATCCGCAGGCAGCTCCAGGGTTGAAAAGCCAAACACCCTCCCTTTTGCCCCAAAAAGGACTATGGGTGTGGCCAAAAATGATCACGTCAATCCCATGAAACAGGCCCATGACTCTCCCCTCTATCCCGTGGGGGGCGCCCCACCCATGGACGAGCCCCAGTCGCTTTCCCTCGAGCTCCATCTCCCTTCTCTGGGGGAGGACTCTGGAGACCTCTGGCGAGTCCATATTGCCAGAAACTCCCACCACTTTCCATCCATGCCTCTGCAAGGCCTCGAGGAGCTCCAGCGATACCCAGTCGCCACAGTGGAAGATCAACTCCACTTCTCCCAGGGCCCTCTTGAGACTCTCCACCAAGGGATCGAAGCCTGACCTCAAGTGTGTGTCCGAGATTACACCTATCTTCATCCTCGATCGCCTCTGACCACAATCGGCCAACTTTTAACACATGGACGCTTCCCCGATCAACCCTCGAGGTCTTTGCCTCAAAGGGCGGTGAGCCTTATCTTGCCCTTGACTGCGAGCTTGCTCCCCACAATCACCAAGGCCCCCATGGCCCCCTTCTCGTCCACTGCCCACTCCAGCGCATCCTCCAGATCTCCTCCTCGCACCCGGTTCCCCAATGCAGTGGCCATAGCGTCGGCGAAGGCTGGGTCCTTGGCCACTATGCATGCGGCATCGGCCGTGCCATAGCTCCAAGAATGACCCACCGTGGCCGACGATGTAGCGACCCCCAGTGGCATCTCCCACGGCTCCAACGAGATTCCTATCCTCCCGCTTAGGGGCGAATCCCCAGCAAATACTCCAACGATTATGGGCCTCTTCGCTGCGACGTATATGTCACCTCCGTTTTCCACTACCACCTCCTTGCAACCTGCTTCCATGAGCCCCTCTCCCACATACTCGGCTATTGCCCCAGCCACTGCTGCCATTGGTCCCACTTCCGCTTCAATGCCGGCCACCATCATCTTTCTCGGAACATGGGGTGAGAGATCATCCAGGGGTATCGGGGTGTGGCTGAATAAGAATTCGGGCCTCTTCTCCCCATAGCCCTCCACCTGCAGCCTCCCTTCAATGAGGAGCCTCTCAGCTTCCCCGAGAAGCTCCATGTCTGCCTGGATCCAAAGATCGCTCTCCCTGTACCTGATCTGGAAGCAATGCCAGTCAGGAAATCTGGGAACTCTTCTCCTGTACGACCTCTTGGCGTAGAAGCTCCCTTGTCCACCCTTCAGCTTCAATGCGAAGACCCCGGGATTCCCCTTCTTCTCGTGTGTCCCTAACAAAGACTAAAACACACAGGACGAAAAGTCGACAGGGCTCGGGCCCAACTGGTTGATGGGGCGTGCAGAGATGGGCTTGTCTTTGGCGGCCCATATGTGGTAAAGAGAGGGAAAGATCTCTTCATGGGAGGGGCCCAGGGCCCCTTTGGTGTGTGATGGTAGCTCTAGCCCCTTTCTGCGGATGGCGTTACAATCCCTTGAAAATCAGCAAATTGGACGAGGTTGTGAGTCCTCCTTACGACGTCATAGACAACGAACTCCAGAAGGAGCTTCACAGAAGGCATCCCTGGAATGTGATCCGTCTGGAACTGGGAGAGGATTGTCCCTGGGACAACGAGGAGGAGAACCGGTATACCAGGGCAAGGAGGTATTTGGATGACTGGAGAAGCCAAGGGGTCCTGGTCAGGGATGAGAAGCCAGCCCTGTACGTGTACCATCACCGCTTCAAGGGGATAAATGGCGAAGAGCTTCTCCGCAAGGGTTTTATGGCCTTGGTGAAGCTGGAGCCCCTGGATCAGGGGACCATCTTCCCTCATGAGGAGACTTTTCCCACGCCAAAACAAGACAGGCTCGAGCTCTTGAGGGCCTGCAGGGCCCAGTTCAATCCCATCTTCTCTGTTTTTCCCGACCCAAAAGGAGACTTTGCCCAACTGCTCCACGTGGAAGATAGGCCACCTGAGATGCGAGTCTTGGATGAGAAAGGCGTGGAGCATTCGGTTTGGGCCATTGCCGAGCCGGAACTGGTCGGAAGAGCCGTAAGCCTCCTTGCCAAAAGGCCAGCGATAATAGCTGACGGACATCACAGGTACGAGACATCCCTCCAGTATCAGCAGGAGCAGAAAGCCCAATGGGATCAGGCGGATCCATCCAATTGGACCCTCATGTATCTGACTCCCATGGAAGACCCGGGATTGGTCATCTTTCCCACACACAAGCTTGTCAGAGGTCTTGAGAATCTGGATCTGGGTGTTTTCATGGAGAGTCTTGCCCACGACTTCCACATGGAGGAGATACCCTTCCGGGAGGAGGAGCCCCTATGGGCAAGAAAGGAGCTGACCAGGCGACTTCACAATTATAGATTCTCTCGACATTGCGCCCTTGGTCTAGTCGTCCCCGGTGCGCAAAGTTACTGGGTGCTCAGGTTCAAGGATACTGGCTCGAGCTCGCCCCACTTGGCCCACTTGCCAGAATGTCTCCGCTCTCTGGATGTGACAGTCCTCCATGAGGTGATCCTGAAGGGCAGGTTGGGAATAGATGTGGGGGACAGGGGGCACTCCCACCTCTTATTCTCCCATGACCTCCAAGAGGCCCTTCAACTGGCCGAGAAGGAAAAGGC
>JAPWUY010000336.1 GCA_028275295.1 Thermodesulfobacteriota bacterium
CTTTCATCTGAGAGAAGCCAAGAGAACACCGCCGAGGCACCGTATCCCCTCCCCAAGTGGAAAGGCCGACCCTGCCTCTACTTCTCCTTTATCTGAATCCACAGCTCCTCGAGCTGTTTGGGGTCCACCTGGGCTGGAGCATCCGTCAGGAGGCAGGCACCCCTCTGGGTCTTGGGAAAGGCTATCACGTCCCTTATGGTCGAGGCCTTGGCCATGAGCATCACGAGCCTGTCGAAGCCAAAGGCTATCCCGCCATGGGGTGGAGCGCCGAAGGACAATGCCTCGAGCAGGAATCGAAATTTCTCCTGAGCCTCCCTCTCCGAGATTCCCAGTGCCTCGAAGGTCCTTTTTTGCAAATCCAGCCTATGGTTTCGGATGCTTCCCCCCCCTATCTCGTTGCCGTTGAGCACGAGATCGTATGCCCTCGCCCTCACCCTGGCTGGGTCCTTGTCGAGAAGATCCAGGTCCTCTGGATGCGCCGCAGTGAAAGGATGGTGCACGGCCACGAACCTCTTCTCATCGGGATCGTACTCCAGAAGGGGGAACTCCGTGACCCAGACGAACCTGAAATCATCCTCTCTCACAAGGCCGAGCTTCCTACCGAAGTGTTGCCTCAAGCTGTCGAGGGTGGGATTGACCATCTCCTCCTGGCCCGCTACAAAGAGGACGAGATCGCCGGATTCGAGCCGAGCTCTCTCCTTCAGGGCCTCCCTCTCTCTTTCATGGAGGAGTTTCACCATGGGACCCTGCCAGCCCTCCTCCATCACCTTTATCCAGGCCACACCCTTTGCCCCTGTCTGTATCTGGTAATGGATTCTCAGGTTTTCCTCGCCCTGCATCCGATCCAGCTCAGATCTGGGAAGGTTGGCGAGGCCTTTCAAGGGGAGGGCTTTGACTATTCCTCCAGCTTCCACAGCCTGGGCGAATATTTTGAAACCGCTTCCCCTGAAGACATCCGTCACGTCCACGAGCTCGAGTCCGAACCTCAAATCGGGTTTATCGGTCCCGTAAAGGGCGACGGCTTCCCTGTAAGTTAGCCTAGGGAATGGGACTTGGAGTTCGATCCCCATAGTTTCCTTGAAGAGGTGAGCTATCATCCTCTCGGCAAGGCTCTGGACAGCCTCCTCGTCCACGAAGGACATCTCTATGTCTATCTGGGTGAACTCGGGTTGTCTGTCCCTCCGCAAGTCCTCGTCTCTGAAGCACTTGACTATCTGGAAGTAGCGGTCGAAACCAGCCACCATCAGGAGTTGCTTGAAAAGCTGGGGCGACTGGGGAAGGGCATAGAACCTCCCTGGCTGAAGCCTCGAAGGAACGAGAAAATCCCTCGCGCCCTCGGGTGTGCTCCTGGTGAGGAAGGGGGTCTCGACCTCCACGAACCCCTCACGGTCCAGGAAATCCCTGACGGACTTCATGGCCTTGTGCCTCAGGAGGAAATTGGAGAGCATCCTGGGCCTCCTGAGATCCAGGTACCTGTAACGAAGCCTCACATTTTCCGCCACATCGGCCCCGTCCTCTATGGGAAAGGGAGGGGGCAAAGATTCGTTTAGGATGGTGAGGCTTTGGGCCATCACCTCCACTGTGCCTGTGGGGATCTTGGGGTTCTCTGTATCGGGAGGCCTCCTTCTCACCTCCCCTTCCACCTTGAGCACGTATTCGCTTCTCACCGCCTGGGCTTGGAGATGTGCCTCCTGGGAGACCTCCGCGTTGAACACTACCTGGACTAACCCAGTCCTGTCCCTGAGATCCACAAAGGTGACTCCCCCCAAATCTCTCACGGTCTGGGCCCACCCGCAGAGGATAACCCTCTGGCCGATATGCTCCTCGCGGATCTTCCCGCAATAGTGGGTCCTATAGGATTCCTTCACTTTGCCTTTACCCCCTTTGGGAACAAGCTTCCTTCCACCCAGCCATGGCTGACTCGAGCTCATCCAAGGGAATTTCCACTTGGGTGCCGTCAGCCATGTCCTTCACTGTGGCCATTCCTTTGGAGAGTTCGGCCTCGCCCAGGATAAGGAGCCTTCGACTACCCAGTTTGTTGGCCCTCCTCATCTGGGCTTTGAGGCTCCCGCCCCTGAAGTCCATCTCAGCTCTAAGACCGAGCCTTCTCGCTTTGTCCAGATAGAGGAATGCCTTCTCCGTTGCCTCTTCCCCAAGGGCAGCCAAAAAAAGGTCCAGGGAGGAAGTGGGGGCCCCAGCTCTGCCCTCGAGAATTGAGACCAGCCTTTCCTCTCCTATGGCGAATCCGATCCCTGGAAGATCGGGCCCTCCTAGCTCTCCCATGAGACCGTCGTAACGACCACCTCCGCAGACCGCATTCTGGGCCCCGAGGTCCGAACTGAGCACCTCGAAAGTGGTCCTCCTGTAATAGTCGAGCCCCCTCACGATAAATGGGTTGACCGAGAACGGGATGCCCAGAAGGGAGAGATTCTTCTGCACTGAGAGGAAATGGGCCTCGCATTCCTGGCAGAGTTCATCCAGAATCACTGGTGCCCCTGCCAAGGCCTCCCTGCACGTCTCCACCTTGCAGTCATATACCCTGAGGGGATTGGTCATGAGGCGCCTTTGGCAGTCCGAGCAAAGACGAGCCCTTTTTGTTCCCAGATACTCCGCCACCTTTGACCGAAACCCGGGCCTACAGCTAGGACAACCAAGTGAATTCAGCTGGAAGTCGAGTTCCCTCAGGCCCAACTCCTCGAAAAGAGTCCTGAGGAGGGCGAGAAGTTCCGCATCGGTCCTCGGGTCCGAGGAACCTAGGACCTCAGCGTTTATCTGGTGAAATTGCCTGTAACGACCCCTCTGGGGCCTCTCGTGCCGAAACATGGGCCCGATGCAATAGAGTTTGCTCACGGGCTCTAGCTGATACAGGGAGTGTTCTATGTACGCCCTGAGGATCCCTGCTGTGGCTTCCGGCCTCATGGTAAGGGAGATGCCGCTTCTGTCCGTGAAGGTGTACATCTCCTTCTCCACTATGTCAGTGGATTCGCCGATGCTCCTCGAGAAGAGCTCGGTCTTCTCGAGAATCGGTATCCTTATCTCCCTGAATCCGTATCTCTCGAGGACAGATCGGGCTATCGCCTCCACTTTCTGCCAGAGGGCCACCTCCCCCGGAAGGACATCCCGGAATCCCCTCACAGCTTGGATCTGCAACTCATTCCTCCATTGGGAGTCTCAACAAACTTTGTACATTAAACCACCTGGGCTACCCAGTCAACGAAAACCCGGAAAAGGGGACGTTCGAATCCCCAACGCCCCCCCCCCGAATGGGGCTCCCAAAACACTCTTCGCCTCACAAGGAAGGGATGGATGAGAATCCCTAAGCGTGTCCCTCGGATGGACCCGCCTCTTGGCATCCCCGTGAAGAGGCCTTGCTTCTGCCAGGGGACCTCATTGGGGGCCGCATGGGAGGCGAGCATCAAGCTCTCTGACTGCCAAATAAATGGGCCAAAGCCCAATTTTCGTGCGTCATTCGGACCCCGCACCTCCGTTACCGGGCAGGGGAAGCACGCACAAGTTAGCGGGAACAAATTCGG
>JAPWUY010000335.1 GCA_028275295.1 Thermodesulfobacteriota bacterium
GGAATCCCGGCCAGGAAATCCATCCCTCCCCAACCATTCCTGACCGCCTCTCTGAGAAGTCTCTTGAGGGGAAGGCCAGCCCAAGCGATTATCTCCACCTTCCCTTTCTGGACCCTGTAGGAGAGGTTCGACATCCTGGGGCCTATCTTCATTACCACTCCTCTGATGCCGCCATCCCTCACTATGAGATTGCTTCCCCGGCCCATGACCGTCCAAGGTATCCCCTTGTCCTCGCAATACCCTATCGCATCCTTTATCTGTTCAGGGGAAGCTGGTTCCAGAATCACATCCGCTCGACCACCAACCTTCATTGTGGTGAGTGTCCTCATTTCCACATTGGGCCTCACTCCCCCAGGACAGATCTTGATCAAGGCCGCGAGATCCCTCGGCTCCACTTCTTTTCCCTTTGGCCTGGAGCTCAACTCCCATCCTCCATGGGCCAGTCCGCGTGTTCCAGCCTGTCTATGAGCTCCTCGCCCACTTTCCACACATCTCCGGCCCCCAAAGTGATCACAACATCTCCAGGGACCAATTTTTTCATTATCTTGTCCACGAGTTCCCTTCTGTCCCTCACGTGCTCCACGTCCCTGTGGCCGGCATCCCTTATGGCCCTGCAAAGGAGCTCCGAACTCACCCCCTCGAGAGGCTCCTCCCCAGCGGGATATATGTCCATGAGAAAGAGGGTATCGGCCTCGTGGAAGGCCGTTAGAAAATCTTGGAAGAGATGAAAGGTCCTGGTATACCTGTGGGGCTGGAATACCACCACCAGCCTCCTTCCCCAGCTCAGCTTCGCTGCGTGGAGCGTTGCTCTGATCTCACAGGGGTGGTGGCCGTAGTCATCGACCACTGTTATATCGTCTATGACTGCCTTCACTTGGAATCGCCTCTGAACGCCCTCGAATGCCCCCAAGGCCTCCTGGATTTGTCCGAAGGGCACCTCGAGCTCGAGACCCACCCCAATGGCAGCCAGGGCATTGAGCACATTGTGAGGACCGGGAAGAGGGAGCTTCACCTGACCGAGAAGGCTCTTGCCGTGACTCACCTTGAAGGAGGAAGTAGCCCCTTGAAATGATATCTCGTGTGCCTGGATGTCGGCCTGAGGGTTGAGGCCGTAAGTGAGGATCCTCTTCTCCACCCTGGGCAGGAGGGCTGGAATGTGGGGGTCGTCGAGACACAGAACTGCCAGTCCGTAGAAGGGGATCTTGTTTATGAATTCGAGGAAGGTCTCCTGGATCTTCTCCAGGCTACCATAATGGTCGAGATGCTCCCTGTCTATGTTGGTCACGACTGCTATTGTGGGAGAGAGCCTCAAAAAGGACCCATCGCTCTCGTCCGCCTCAGCCACAAGGAACTCTCCTTGGCCCAATTTGGCACCGCTTCCCAAGCTTTTCACCTTGCCTCCCACTACAGCAGTTGGGTCCAACCCTCCTTTGGCCAACACGGAGGCAATCATGGAGGTAGTAGTGGTCTTTCCGTGGGCGCCCGCAACCGCTATTCCGTACTTGAGGCGCATGAGCTCCGCCAACATCTCGGCTCTTCGAATGACTGGGATCCCTTTGTCCCTTGCAGCCCGGACCTCTGGATTGTCCGGCTTTACAGCCGAAGAATACACGACCACATCCGCGTCTCCGATATTGGCGGGATGGTGGCCGATGGAGATCTTTGCTCCCAGGGATCGAAGCCTCCTTATGGTGTCTGAATCCACTAGATCGGAGCCACTGACCGTGTAACCCAGGTTCAAGAGGAGCTCCGCTATGCCGCTCATCCCTATTCCGCCTATTCCCACGAAATGTATTCGATGATACTTCCTGCCTCTCATCTCCTCTTCTCCTCGAGCAACTTAGCGCACTCCCTCACCATCTCCGAAGCAGCACTGGGCCTGGCTAGTCCTCTCGCCGCGCGTGCCATCTCCCCGAGCCTCTGCGGAGAAGATGAGAGAGCCCGAACGAGCTCGAAGAGCCTCCTTCCACTGAGCTCCTTCTGATCCAAGACCAAAGAGGCTCCAGCTGACTCCCACGCTTGGGCGTTCTTCCTTTGGTGGTCGTCTGTGGCATAGGGATAAGGTATGAGGATGGACGGAACCCCGAAGAGGGCCAGCTCCGCCAGGCTCATCGCTCCAGCCCTGCATATTGCCAAATGGGCCCATAGGTACGCTTCCTCCATCCTCTCGATGAAAGCCACCACCTCATGCTCCAATCCAGCCTCCGAATACTTCTCTTCAAGCCACTCAATCCTGTCTGGGGCGGTCTGGTGAAGTACCCTGAGGCGAAACGGGAGCTGGGCAAACATGGGAATGGCCTCCACCATGGCCTCGTCTATGGCCTTGGCCCCCTGACTCCCGCCGAATACCAGGAGATGGAACTCCTCTTCCTCGCTCCCTTTCCACGGAGAGGGTCTCCGGCGGGCCGCTGCCTCGAGGAGTTCCCTTCGCACAGGATTGCCAGTAATGAGGACCTTCTCCTGGGGAAAGGCCCCTTGCGCTTGGGGAAATCCCAAGAACACCCTCTTGGCAAAACGTCCCAATAACCTATTGGTCCTGCCTGGAATGGAGTTCTGCTCGGCTATGGCTGTGGGAATTCCCACGATAGCCGCTAGGAGTACAATGGGACCTGCCACGTATCCTCCCATTCCCACAACCACGTTGGGCCTCAAAGATGCCAGAATCCTCGCGCATTTCATGGCTGTCCAAGGGAGGGCCAAAATGGTGAGGACCCTTTCCCTGAGTCCCAAGCCCATCAATCCCCTGGATGGAATGGTCCGGAGGTCAAACCCCATCTGGGGCACAAGCCTGGCCTCGAGCCCCCTTCTGGTTCCCACGAAGACCACCTCAGCCTGGGGATATTCGTCCTTTATGGCCTGGGCCAGGCTGAGGGCTGGGAAGACGTGCCCTCCTGTGCCCCCCGCTGCTATGAGCCACCTCAACTCCCTTCCCCCTGTCTGTGGGCCCTGGCTGAGAGTTGAACCAGGATACCCACAGCCCACAAATTCACCAACAGGGAAGACCCTCCGTAACTCACCAATGGGAGGGCCATCCCTTTGGTGGGAAGAAGTCCCACTGCCATTGCCATGTTGGCGAGGGCCTGTAGCCCCACGAGGGTGACTATTCCCATAGCCAAAAGAGATCCAAAGGGATCCTTGAGGGCCATTGCCACCTTTGCCCCGCCCATAATGAGCACCCCGTAAAAGAGGCAGACGACTGCTATTCCCACAAGGCCCCATTCCTCGCCAATGACCGCTATGATGAAATCCGTATGGGGCTCGGGCAGATAGAAAAGCTTCTGTTTTCCCATCCCCACGCCAACACCCAGAAGGCCACCGTTCGCCAGGGCATAGCAGGCCTGCTTGAGGTGGTATGCGTCCTTCAAAGTGGCCTCCCAGGGAGCAGTGAAATACTTGAGGAAGGTCTCTATTCGATCCCATTGGTAACCTTGGAGTTTGTGGAAGAGGAAGAACGCCCCTGGGATGATGGAAATGATGAGATAGCGCCATCTCACCCCAGCCATGAACATCATGAGAAAGGCGACAGTCCCAAC
>JAPWUY010000337.1 GCA_028275295.1 Thermodesulfobacteriota bacterium
TCTCCATCGAGAACATAACCCCAGAGGGTATCTCTGGTCACAGGACCCTTGACCCTTCCTGGTTTTCCCTGCCTCCTGATGCAGATGACCCCATAAGGCCCATAGTGCTCTCTCAGCCGGTGGAGGTGGATTTCAGATTGGTGCCCTTCAAGGGCGACTTCAGGGTGGAGCTCAGGACAAGCACTGTTGCCCTGTTGAGCTGTTCCAGGTGCCTCAGTCAGTTTCCTTTTCCAGTGACGGCCGAGGGAACCCTCACCCTCCTGAGGCTCCCCTTGACGGGAGCTCTGAAGGAGGAGATGGAGCTCACCTTGGAGGATTTGGACACAAGCTATTTCGAAGGAGATACCATCGATCTCTCCCAGCTCGTTTACGAGCAAATAGTGCTGTCCTTTCCCATGAAGCCTCTGTGCAAGGAGGACTGCAAAGGTCTCTGTCCCCGCTGTGGGATCGACCTCAACTTTTATTCTTGCGATTGTGAAAAGGTGAAAGTGGATCCACGCTGGGCTCCTCTTTTGAAATTGAGGGCCTGACGGTAATCTTACGGAAAGGGAAATGAGGAGATGGCTGTACCCAAAAGGAGACAATCGAGAACCAGAAGAGACAAGAGAAGGGCTCACGACCACCTTGCTACACCTGCTTTCTCCGTGTGTCCCCAGTGCGGGGAGCCTAAGGCGCCCCATCGCGCTTGCAGCAAATGTGGTTTCTACAAAGGCAGAGAGGTCCTGAAGGTAGAATGAGGGAATACCTTCAGGCGCCTCTCCTTGGTCTCTCCAAGGCTCATGGCTCCAAAGCCACAGTAGCCATCAGGGGGACGGGCTCCTATGTGCCTCCAAGAGTTGTTCCCAACTCCTTCTTCGAGTCCTTGGTGGATACGAGCGACGAGTGGATAAGGAGCCGCACCGGAATAAGAGAGAGGAGGATGGTCCAGCCCGGTCAAGCCTTGACGGACATGGCTCTCCCCGCAGCGGAGAGGGCCCTTGAGATGGCGGGAATAGAGGCCAGCGATCTGGGGCTCATAGTGGTGGGGACGGTCTCGGCCGATATGATCACTCCATCTGCAGCTTGTATTCTCCAGCACCGGTTGGGAGCCAAGAAGGCTTTCGCTTTCGATGTCAATGCGGCCTGCCCAGGGTTCATCTATGCCCTCTCAGTGGCAAGAAGCCTCATGAGGGAGAATGGCCTGGAGTACTCGTTGGTTGTGGGTGGAGAGGTCATTTCCAATCGCGTGGATTATGGGGACAGGAGCACCTGTGTGCTCTTCGGGGATGGGGCCGGGGCAGTGGTGTTGGGTCCCTCCAACGGCAACGGGGAAGGGGAGATCCTCTCCATTCACCTTCATTCGGACGGTTCACTCTGGGAGCTCCTCCAATTGCCAGGTGGTGGCTCCAGAAATCCTCCCAGCCAGGAGATGCTGGACCGGGGAATGCATTTTCTCAAGATGCAGGGCAACGAGGTCTTCAAACACGCTGTGAGAAGCATGGTAGAGGCTGCTCAGGAGGCCATGGAGGCAAATGGTATAGGCCCCAGTGAGCTCGATTGGTTCATCCCCCATCAGGCGAATCTGAGGATAATGGAGCTCGTAGCCCAGAAGCTCGAGATCCCGCCTGAGAAGGTGATAGTGACTGTGGACAAGTACGGTAACACCTCTGCAGCATCCATCCCGACTGCCTTGGACGAGGCCGTGAGGGAGGGGAGGATAAAAAGGGGAGATTTGATACTGGTGGACTCCTTTGGGGCTGGCTTCACCTGGGGAGCTGCTCTCTTCAGGTTTTGAGGGGCTCGAGGGGAAGAGGTGGATCATGGGAAAGAGGGTCGCTCTTTTGTTCCCGGGTCAAGGATCCCAGTATGTGGGAATGGGTAGGGAGCTCCTGGCCGAGTTCCCATTGGCGAGGATGGCCTTCGAGGAGGCAAGCGACGCCCTCGGAGAGGATTTGATGGAGCTCTGCCTGGAAGGGCCCGAGGAAAAGCTCACCTTAACAGCCAATGCGCAGCCCGCTATACTCACCCTCAGCGTGGCGATCTTGAGGGTGGTGAGGCAGGAGCTCGATCTGGAGGAAGTCTGCGCGGCTGGCCATTCTCTAGGGGAGTATTCTGCCTTGGTGGCAGCTGGAAGTCTGGATTTGCCGAGTGCGGTGGTGGCGGTGAGGAAGAGGGGAGAGTTCATGCAAGAAGCAGTGCCAGCTGGCCAGGGGTCAATGGCCGCCATACTAGGCTTGGAGGCAGGTGAGGTGGACAGCCTCTGCCAGGAGATGGCGGGGGAAGAGGTGGTCGTTGCGGCCAACTACAACGGGCCTGGTCAGGTGGTGATCTCCGGCCACAAATCTGCAGTGGAGAGGGTATGTCAGGCAGCCAGGGGAAGGGGGGCGAAGAAAGTGGTGCCCCTGCAGGTGAGCGCACCTTTCCACTCTCCTCTTCTCGCCCCTGCTGGAGAGAAGCTCAGGAAGGTCCTGGAGTCGATCCCCTTCAGAGATCCTGCATTTCCAGTCATATCCAATGTGGATGCGGCCCCTTATCCTTCCAAGGATTCCATGGTGGAAATACTGGCGAGACAGGTAAGCAGCCCCGTCAGGTGGGAAGAGAGCATGAAAGTCCTGTCCTCCATGGGCGTGGATATGGCTGTGGAGCTGGGACCAAAAAAGGTTCTGGTGGGCCTCCTCAAGAGAATTGTTCCTGGCCTTGCGGCCTTCCAAGTGGAAGACAAGGCCGGACTGAGGGCCCTGGAGGCTGCCCTGGGCTGAGGAGGTGAGGCAAATGGGCTTGGAATGGGACATGAAGGACCAAGTGGTCCTGGTCACTGGAGGGTCGAGGGGGATAGGCAGGGCCATAAGCCTGTTGATGGCCAAAGCTGGAGCTCAGGTCATTGTCAACTATCAGAAAAATGAGGAGGCGGCGAGATCCCTGGAAGAGGAAGTGAGATCCTCCGGGGGGAAAGTGGGGCTCAAAAGGTTCGATGTGGCAAGCCCGGAGGAGGTCCAGAAGGCATGCCAGGAGATCATGGAATCCTATGGGAAGGTGGATGTGTTGGTGAACAATGCTGGGGTAACGAGAGACCAGCTCTTTGTCCGCATGAAGCCAGAAGAGTGGCGCGAGGTGATGAGCGTGAATCTCGACGGAGCATTCCTGTGCAGTAGGGCAGTTGCTCGCTCCATGATGAAGAGAAGGAGCGGATGCATCGTGAACATCTCTTCCGTAGCTGGCATTGCGGGAAATGCTGGTCAGGCCAACTATTGTGCGGCCAAAGCGGGACTTGTGGGTCTCACAAAGGCCTTGGCAAAGGAGCTCGCCCCCTGGTCCATAAGGGTGAATGCGGTGTGTCCCGGATTCATAGAGACGGAGATGACTGGAAGACTTCCCCAGAAGGTGAAGGACGAGGTATTGAGATCCATTCCCCTCGAGAGATTTGGAACCCCAGAGGATGTCGCATGGGCTGTGGCATTCTTGGCATCTCCCATGGCACGTTACATAACGGGCGAGATCTTCAATGTGAGTGGGGGCCTCTACATGTGAGCACCGAGAGATGGCCCTTCT
>JAPWUY010000339.1 GCA_028275295.1 Thermodesulfobacteriota bacterium
ATACTCTAATATTCCCCAGGAACTTGCTCATCACCCAAATGGCGAATATCGCTACTACCACGAAAAAGATCCAGTTACCAATTGTGGAAATCAGATCGGTGGTCGCCTTGGAGATGTCCAGAACCTCCATCTCTCGGAGCTGCTTTGGCAGCGCAAACAGCCTATTTAAGAATCCCGCGAGGACGGCTGTCGCGTAAAAGCCCCGGATGTAAATTCCCTTGACCACCTTCGTGGTCATGGCCCCGAGCTGAACCCCTATGAGGGAGCCCAAAAGCATGCCCATTGCGAGGGTGTAGAAGATGAATCCATAGATCACATACTGGCTGACGGCAGCGTAACCAGCAGTGAATATGATTTGAAGGACATCTGTCCCGACAGTTGTGAAGGAGGAAACCCCCAATATGTAAACGAACATGGGGAATGTGAGGAACCCCCCTCCGACTCCCATTATGGATGCCACAAATCCCACGATTGCCCCACAAATGGCGACGAAAAGGGCTGGGATCCTCTTTCCTCCCGGCACCAAGTCGTGGTCGAAGGTGATGAAAGGCGGGATTTTGGCCGACTGAAGTTTCGCCGGTAGACCCTTCTCAGCCTTGGCCGCCTCTTCCCCATGGGGACTTTCCCCATGGTGAGGTCCCACCAGGTCTCCCATCCTCCTCAATCTGAGAAAATCAAGGAGCGAATATATGCCCAGAAAACCTAGAAGCAACACGTACACCAGACTGATAAACGTGTCGCTGAGAACCGGATTTGTCTCGTAGAGGGTCCTGTTTATGAGGCCTCCCACCGTTGCCCCAGCCACTGACCCGACGAGAAAGGCTATGGCCAGGCCCACGGACACGTTTCCCAGCTTTTTGTGCACCACGGTCCCCATTATGGCCTTGGCGAATATGTGGAAGAGATCCGTCCCAACGGCCAATATGCCTTTGACGCCAGCACTCATGAGGGCTGGGGTGATGATGAAGCCACCCCCGGCTCCAATGGCTCCGGTTATGAGACCTGCACAAAGTCCGATTATGGCGGAGATGAAAAAAGTAGTGGGCGTGTAAAAGGAAGGGCTGTAGGCCTCTTTACCCCCAAGCATTTTTGGGAGATCGGAGGCCAGGGCTAGTGAAAGCAAGGCTGTCACTGCCCCCAGGACTGCAAGCAGGAAGACCCTTTTCTTGCTTCTGAAGACATTGTCCGACATCTCCTTTTCCCATCTCGCATGGGCAACCCCGGCCGCAACCATCATCATCCAAATCCCTCTCAGCGCTCTCATCCTCTACCTCCTCAACTTCATCTCCATCTGGGCAGCCTGTTTTGAAACACGATCCTCCCTTTCACCCTCTCGGGGCTCCAGGGGGGGTCCCTCGCCCCTGTTCCAACTCCCGCGCCCTCTCCTCCTCTAAGGTCTTCTTCCTGTAAGCATCCTGAAGCTTGTAGACCAATTCGTCTATATCCACTGGCTTCATGAGATAGTCGAAGGCTCCCATCTCCATGCCCTGGATCGCCACCTCCACATTTGCGTGCCCTGTAAGCATCACCACTTCAACCAGGGGCTTTCTCCTCTTTATCTCCCTGAGGGTCTCTATGCCGTCCATTCCCGGCATCTTCACATCCAGAACCACCACATCCGGAGACTCGCTTCCCAGAACCTCCAAGGCTTCCTCGCCACTGGTGGCAACCTTGACCCCTATGTTTCTCTTCCTGAGTCTCTTCTCCAAGGTCTCGAGGAACTCAACCTCGTCATCCACCAGCAATACGTTGAACTCCCTCACCCTCTATCACCTCCCTTCCCACAGGCCTCCACGATCTTTCTCACCAAGTCTTCGAAATCACAAGGTTTGGTTAGGTAATCGAAGGCCCCAAGCTCTAGACCCTCCCTCGCTGCTGTCTCCGATCCATGCCCTGTGAGCATGATTACCGGCATGTTGGGAACCATCTTCTTGAAGATCTTGAGGACCTCAAGCCCATCCATGTCCTCCATCTTCAGGTCGAGTATGGCCACATCGAAGTCATCTCTCCTCAATTTTTGGATGGCTTCCGAGCCACTCAGGGCTGGTGTCACCTGGATGTTGCGTTTCCCCAGGCGTTTGGCCAGCACTTGGACGTATGCCTCCTCGTCGTCTATGAGGAGAAGCCTTATAGGTCCAGGAAACTTCAATCCCACCCCCGGCCTCAGTCCAGACCCCTTCGGGACGTGATCTCCCTTATGCGGGCCTCCATTATCTTTCGTTCATGTTGGCTTTTCTTGGCCTTGGCCTCTTGGACCTTTGCCACCAACTGCTCCACCTCACACGGCTTCATGAGATAGTCGAAGGCTCCAAGCTTCATCCCTTCTATGGCAGTCTCCACCGTGGCGTGGCCAGTGAGCATTATCACTTCCACCAAGGGATGCTCTCTCTTTATCTCCCTCAAGGTCTCTATCCCGTCCATCCCTGGCATCTTCACGTCCAATATTACCACGTCGACGTCTTTGTGCTCCTTGAGCTTCTCGAGGGCTTCTTGGCCACTGTATGCAGACAAGATGGTCAAATTCCTCCTCGTGAGCCTCTTGGTCATGGTCTCCACAAAGGGAACCTCGTCGTCAACCAGCATCACAACAGTCTCGGCCATTGTCCTTTCCCTCCTTCTTTGATCCTCCATACAGGAACCCCTTCAAGCGCACCCTCCTCCACCGGATCGTCTCCCAAATGGCAGTTTCACATGAAATACAGTTCCCACTCCAACAGAGCTCTGAACCGTGATCTCTCCTCCCATTTTGTTGATGATACCATAGCATATGGAAAGCCCCAAACCGGTCCCCTTTCCTACAGGCTTGGTGGTGAAGAATGGATCGAATATCCTGGCCAGGTTGGCCTGGGGTATACCACATCCAGTGTCCGCCACATCGACTACGACCCTCTCTCCCTCGATCCTGGTCCTTATTTCTAGCCTGCCGCCTGTCTTTTCCATGGCGTCAAGGGCGTTGTTTATGAGGTTCAACAAGACCTGCTGCATCTCGGATGGGGATGCACAGACCAGAGGAAGCTCCGGGAGAAGATCCAGCTCCACCTTGACGTTGCTGAATCGGGCCCTCTGCTCACAGAGGGATACCACCTCCCGGATCAAATCGTTCAACTGCACTTCCTTCAGAGCGGGATCAGTCTTGCGGGCGAAGCTGAGGAGCTTGTGGGTTATCTCCTTGCACCTTTTTCCTTGTGTCTGGATCTGCCTCACTGCTCTTCTGAATTCCTCCAGGTTAGGGCTTCCCTGAAACTCCTCTTCCTGGAGAAGATCCTCTATCCAGCCAGCTTCCTCGACCATTATGGCCACGGGGTTATTGATCTCGTGAGCTATCCCCGCTGCTAGCTCTCCAACAGAGGCCAGTTTCCCGGCTTCTATCACCTGTTCGTTCATCATCTCCCTCTCCCTCTCTGCCCGCTCTATTCTGTTTACCATTCGCCGGGAGAGGATGAAGGATGTCACCACTATTCCCACGCCACCCAGGAACACGATGAGAAAGGCCCATCTGCGCGCTCTGTAGAGGTCCGCAAAGGCA
>JAPWUY010000338.1 GCA_028275295.1 Thermodesulfobacteriota bacterium
CATCCAAGGATTCCCTGGGAAAGGGAGCTAGGTTCTGGAATGTCGGATCCAATGTCTTCCTCGGCCTGAACCCCTGAAGGACGTATCTCGACTCCGGAGCGAGAAGCCCCGCTATCTCCCTCAAATCTTGAGCAGTGAGAAGACCTGGCACAACCGTTGTCCTGAATTCCACATCCACGAATCCCCTGAGGAGAAATGAGAGGCTCTCCCTTATCTCTTCCAGGGGGGCATCGACCCCGGTGCATCTCCTGTAAGGCTCCTTGCGGAGAGGGGCCTTGAGATCCATCGATACGGCCTGGAGGAGACCTTCTCCTCGAAGATCTCGCAAAACTTGGGGCCTGCTCCCATTGGTATCGAGCTTTATCTCCCATCCCCTTTCCCGAATCTTCCCCAGAATCACCGGGAGATCCGGATTCAGAGTTGGCTCGCCCCCTGTCACGCACACTCCATCCAACCATCCCCTCAAGGTCTCGAGCTTCTCGAGAATCCTCTCCAGGGGTATGTCCTGGAGATCGTTTGGCTTGAGGACCAGATCCGGGTTGTGACAGTACGGACAGCGAAAATTGCACCCTCCCAAGAATATGACGGCGCAGATCCTCCCGGCCCAGTCGAGGAAACTGGTCTCTGTGAAGCCCTTTATGCCTCGGGGATCACTTCCAGCCACTCGAGACCCCTTTTCTTCTCCCAGGATCTTTCCCTGGGCGATCGGAGATCTCCAATCGGGATGGAACCGGAGCGAGCATTCATGAACTCTCTCTGGCTATCCCATTTAGGTGCCGAATTATGGGAACGACGTCAACTATGTAACTGGAATCGTCCAGGACTAGAATCGGCATATGGCTTTCAGCCACCCCCACAAGCCCATGCCATGCAAGATGTGCTAGGGCATCGGGATTTTCAGGCCCCAGGACCTCGATGGAAATCCCCAGGGCTTCCAGGTCGAACTTGTTCTTTATGTATTCGCATTTGGAGCATCCTTCCTTGGTGAAGAGGGTCATGGCTTGGCCTCCTCGAAATTCTTGTCCTTTGAAGCCTTTCCCTTTTCTCCAGGGCTCACCACTTTTTCAGATGAGCTTTCCGTTTCTGTGCCTGTCCTTGAGCTCTCCCAGCTTTCCCTTGTTCCATCCCGAGATCTTGCTGAAGTACCCGGTTATCCTTGTCATGCCCTCCACATTGGGAGAGCCACATCTCGGACAGGAGACGCTCAGCCCCCTGTGGGTCCTCCCACATTCCAGGCAGGTTGTGAACTCGGGGCTGAAGGCTATCTGGTCGTTCTGGGTCCACCTGAAAACCTTCACCACGAAATTTGCCAGAGAGTCCTTGGATGGCCTGGTCTCGCCCAACCAGATGTGGGTCAAGGCCCCTGCCTCTATGATGGGATGGAAGAGCCCCTCTAACCTCACCCTATCTATGGGATTTATGGGAGCGCCGACATTGAGGTAGGTGGAATTGGTATAGTAGACCTCCCCGGAATCTGGATTGCCCTTCACACAGGACAATGCCGCCCCGTCGTAATTCTCAAGGTCAAGCTTTGCGAACCTATAGGCCGTGCTTTCAGCTGGGGTTTGCTCCAGGACGAATTTCATATTGTGCTTCTGGCTCAGCTTGTCCGCCATGAGTTTCATGTGGGCTATGACCTTGAGTCCGAACCTCAACGCTTCCTTGGATTCATGAAGCTCCTGTCCCAAGTGGGCCTGGACCAGCTCATTCAGGCCAACCATACCTATTAGATACGACGCTCTGTGGAGCCTCAGGTAGGGCTCCCCGTCCCTCTTCATGGTGAGGAGCCCGAGGGGGCCACTCTCCCCCAAGGAAAGAAGCCTCTCAATGAAGATCCTCTTCTGAATGTGCGCCTTGGCCGCGAGCTCCATCCTTCGAGTGATCTCGGAGAAGAGGCGATGGTCGTCGCCTTTGGCCTCGTACGCGATCCTCGGAAGGTTCAAGGTGACATTCTGCATGGCGCAGTATCTCATCTTCCATGGCTCTTTGGCGTCCCTGAGGTCGTTCTCCTTTAGCCTGAAACTCAGCCTGCAGCATTCGGAGATCTTGGCCGTGGATCCACGATCGAAGACAAAGTAAGTGCTTCCCTTTTCCCCTGCCACCTCGCATATGTGTGCCAGGAAATCCTCGTGGCCAGGGGTTGTGAAGAATCTCTCGGTCATGTGGACCAATGGTTTTGGGAAAAAGAAGGGGCGGCCCATTGCATCGCCTTCTTTGAGGACGTCGAAGATGGCCCACACGAACCTCTGTGCCTCCGGGAGATAATCTCCATAGGTGAAACCAGTGAATGTTCCTCCAGGTCCTATTGCTGGCACATTCTCGAAGTGGGAAGGCACCTCCCAGTAAAGGTTTATGTCCGTGAAGATGGCCTGACCTCCTCTGGCAACTGCCTGCTGGGAAAACTCGAATACCAGCATCTGTGCCAGCTGCTCTATTTCTCTGGAGCTCATTCCCCTCAGGTAAGGGGCGAAGAAAAGGTTGACCGCGTCCCATCCTATGGCCCCTGCAAAGTGGCTCTGGAGGGCCGCAGCAAACTTCACCATGTGGGCCAGGAGGACCTCAGGATGTTTGGCGGGCTTGGCAATGGCCAGGGAGTTGGGCAGATTCAGGCCGAACTTCTTGAGATATTCCAGGGATTGCCCCGAACAGTAAGGCCTGTCCACGAATCCGAGATCGTGGAGGTGGATGTCCCCCCTCATGTGGGCGTCAGCCACATCCTGGGAGAAGACGCTCAACAGGGCATACTCTTTCTTTATCCTCTCCGCCAGGGTGAGGTTCGTGGCCTCAGGCCCGTGGGGGACATTGGCATTCTCCCTGTTGGGATGGATTATTAGCTGATCGACATCGTAAAGGGGAACACCCAAACGGGTGTGCATTCTCCTCGCCTCCTCCAACCCCCTCTCTATGAGCTTCGAGTTCACTAGCTCCCTCACAAGGGGCGCCGTGACCATCGAGATCCCTGAGCGAATAACCAGCTCTTCCACCTCCTTGCTGATCTGCTCGGCTGTGAGGGGATCCACCTTCGTCTCCCTCAAAAGGGCCTCCACAATGCGCTTGCGATCCCAACCCTTCATGTCCTCGCTCGAGGTCCTTACAAAGAGGGCCATGTCAGTGGGATCATCCTCGAATCTCGAAAAACGCCTCGCTTCCTCGATGGAATGGATCATTCTACGACCTCCACTGGTCAGGATGATATTGTGTGATGGGATATATACACCCCAAGATATTGTGGTGTCAAGTCCAAAATGGGGCTGAACTCCCGGGCCCTCCTCGTCTGTCCGAGATGGGATGCGGGTGTCCCCTCGGACAGGAGATTTCTCGGCCACAGTTGCGATTCGAAAAGCGGGCCCACAGGCCTTATTTCTCGGCGTCTGGCGCCTGATGGGTGGACCTTGCCACCTCAGTTGGGTCTTGGTATAAGGTGAGGCAACCCTTGTGGAGGATACTGGGTGAGCCTCGTGGACATGAGCCTCAAGTGGCGGCTTCTCATACCCCTCATCGCCCTTTCCTTTTTCGGCACTACGGG
>JAPWUY010000340.1 GCA_028275295.1 Thermodesulfobacteriota bacterium
AGTCTTATAAGCCAGCACGAGGCTGTATCCGAGGTCGCGGTGATAGGTCAGCCCCATGAGAAGTGGGGCGAGAGGCCAGTGGCCCTCGTGGTATTGAGGGAAGGGGCAAAACAAGAGGAAACGGAGAGGAGTATAAGGGAATTCCTGGGAAGATTCGTGGAGAAAGGAACGATCTCCAAGTGGTGGATTCCCGACAGAATAGTCTTCGTTGACGAGATCCCGAAGACAAGCGTCGGAAAGATAAACAAGAAGGAGATCCGCAAGAGATTCACGCAGGGAGTGTGAAGGGAAAGGAGGCGCGAATTGTCAGGAGGCCGCGAGAACTTCACTCCTTACGGAGAGAAGAACCCTAGGGTGCATCCCTCGGCCTGGGTGGACCGTTCAGCCAGGCTCCTAGGGGAGGTGGAGGTGGCGGAGGAGGCGAGTGTGTGGCCCCTTGCGGTGCTCAGGGCAGACAGCGAGGCCATAAGGGTGAAGAGAAGGGCCGCAGTGCTGGATCTAGCCCTGGTCGAGGCTCCAGAAGGGCTTCCAGTGGAAATAGGGGAGGAAGCCATAGTGAGCCACGGTGCCAAGATCCACGGGGCCGTGATAGAGCCCCGTTCCCTCGTGGGAATAGGGGCGATAGTGCTCGATGGGGCAGTGGTGTCGAGGGGTTCCATCATTGGCGCTGGAGCCCTGGTGCCTCCCAGGTCCGTGATCCCTCCCGACTCCCTGGTTTTGGGTGTACCTGGAAAGGTCGTGAGGAACACGACCGAGGAGGAGAGGGCCGGAATACTGGCCCAGGTGGAGGAGCTCTTGAGAAAGAGCCGCGTTTACGCTTCCCTTGCTGTGCAAGGGGGCGATGGAAGGGAGATTCGATCATCCTCGTCCAGAAGACCTTAAGGCCATTTATGGAGGTGGATCGCCATGCCAAAGGGATACAATGGAAGGATTCTCAGAGTGGACCTCACCGAGGGGAGGATATGGGAAGAGACCCCTGATGAGAGGGTTTACAGGCTCTATATGGGAGGGTCTGCCCTCTCCCTCTACTACCTTCTCAAGGAGCTCAAGCCAGGTGTCGACCCCCTAGGCCCGGAAAATGTCTTGGTATTCATGTCGAGTGTTCTTTCCGGAGCACCCATCCCGGGAGTGCCGAGGTACACCGTCGCTGCCCGCTCGCCCCTCACGGGAGCTTTCGGTGAGGCGGAAGCAGGCGGCTTCTGGGGGCCTGAGCTGAAGCATGCTGGCTTCGATGGAATAGTGATAAAGGGACGAGCTCCAAGACCTGTTTACCTCTGGATCAAAGATGGCAAAGCCGAGCTCAGGGATGCCTCGGGCCTCACTGGAAAGGACACAGGGGAAGTCCAGAGGATCATAAGGGAGGAGCTGGGAGATGAGAGGATAAGGGTTGCCCAGTGCGGCCCTGCTGGGGAGAGGCTCGTGAGATACGCTTGCGTGCTCAATGAGCTCAAGCACGCCAATGGGAGGACAGGGATGGGAGCTGTGATGGGCTCCAAGAACCTGAGGGCCGTTGCCGTGAGGGGGACGGGCAAGCTCGAGTTCGCGGATCCCGAGAGACTCAAGGCCATAGGGAAGGAGGTCGCGGACCTAATTCCCCAGTCACCCATGGCCAGAAATTTCAAACAATACGGGACCCCGGTTTTCGTGATGCCCCTCAATGATTCGGGGATATTGCCCACGAGGAACTTCCAGGCTGGGATATTCGAGGGAGCCCAAAAGATATCAGCCGAGGCAATGAATCAGACCATACTTCACTCGACAAAAGGCTGCTACGGATGCCCCATCCATTGCAAGAGGGTTGTGAAGGTCGAGGGAAAGTACGCAACTGATCCTGAATTTGGAGGTCCCGAGTACGAGACCCTCGCCTCCTTGGGATCCCTGTGCGGAGTGGACAATCTCGAGGCCATAGCCCATGGGAACGAGCTTTGCAATCGCTATGGCCTGGATACCATATCCACTGGGGTCTGCATAGCCTTTGCAATGGAATGCACCGAGCAGGGGATATTGAGCCCTCGCGACACAGATGGGATAGAGCTTCGTTTTGGCAATGCCGATGGAATGATCCAGATGATCCACAAGATAGCCAAGAGGGAGGGTTTCGGGGACATCCTGGCCGATGGCGTCAAAGAGGCTGCGAGGAGGATCGGAAAGGGTGCTGAACGCTATGCCCTGGAGATAAAGGGCCAGGAGCTTCCCATGCATGACCCGAGGGGAAAGAAGGGCCTGGTATTGAGCTATGCCACATCTCCCACGGGTGCCGATCACATAGAAGCCCCTCACGACACCTCCTTCATGTCCGAGACCCCCATGCTTTATGCTGCCAATCCAGCAGGCATTCTCGAGCCCATGCCAGCAGTGGAGATAGGCCCGAGGAAAATAAGGCTATTTGTCCACGCCCAGCAAATATGGAACTTCTTCAATTCGCTGGGAATATGCAACTTTGCAGCTGCGCCTTACTCGGCCTTCACCCTTCCGCTTATAGCGGATGCTCTCAAGGCCTCAACTGGCTGGAACACGAGCCTTTACGAACTCATGGAGTTGGGGGAGAGGACCGTGACCATGGCCAGGCTCTTCAACCTGAGGGAGGGCCTCTCGGCCAAGGATGACAGGCTTCCCCAGAGACTTTTCGAGCCCCTTGAGGCTGGGACACCGAGGGAGAAGAGGCTCACCGAGGAGGAGTTCCGGGAGGCATTGAGACTCTATTACGGAGCCATGGGGTGGGATCCGGAGACCGGAGTTCCCACCCGAGGGAGACTGGCATTCCTGGGGCTGGATTGGGTAGAGCTCAGTGCCTGACCCTCTCGTATCGGCCCATGAGCTCTGCCTTGGCCAGGATGTGGCCCTCCATGGCCTTTTCCACCTGGGCTTTCGTGGCCTTGGGAGGGAGGTCAAGGGTCTTGTCGAGGGCGTAGAGCTTGAAGAAATAACGGTGTTCCCTGTCTGGAGGGCAGGGGCCGAAGTATGTGGTATTCCCTCCTGTGCCCACTCCTGGCACTCCTGGAGGCTCCTTGCCCTCGGGTATCTCCTTGAGGTCCGGGGGGATGTTGAACACCACCCAGTGATCCCACATCCCATCTGGCCTTATGGATTTGGGGACATCGGGGTCATCCATGATGAGGACGAGGCTCTTTGTCCCCTCTGGCACCCCCTCTATCTTGAGAGGCGGACTGATATTGGGCCCATCGCATGTGTGCTTGGATGGAATCTTTCCACCGTGTTGGAATGCCGGACTCGAAAGATTCATGTCTGCACCTCCTCCTTTGGAACTCAATGAGATGGTGAGGAAAGTCGTGAGGACGAGAATGGATACCTTCATGGCCGCGCGCCCTCCCTTGGAACTAGCCCTCGGTGTCTCCTCTTGGGTGGGATTCTATCCCAGCTCAAGGGATGTGTCCACTCTGTTCTCCTCGGTTCCAGATGGGGTCCTGCGTTCATTCCGACTTTCCCAAAGCCTTGAAGGGGCTTATTGTCAGGACTTCCAAAGCCCAGGGCTTAAGGGAATAGATCGGCTTGGGGCCATCGTCT
>JAPWUY010000341.1 GCA_028275295.1 Thermodesulfobacteriota bacterium
AAGTGTCCAGGATTGGTTTGGGATCCTTCCTCCGGGAAGGCCCAGGTGGACGAGGCCATATGCACTGGATGCGGGGTTTGCGCGAGCATTTGCCCACAGTCCGCCATATTGAAGGAGGCCGCTCCGTCATGATTCTGGAGAAGGACCCTTGGAACATAATCATCACGGGAGTAGGGGGTCAGGGCAATGTGTTGGCATCCCAGATCCTCGGCCAGATGCTCGTGGACAAGGGATATGTGGTCACTATAGGAGAGACATACGGCGCTTCTCAGAGGGGTGGGTCTGTGATGAGCCATCTCAGGATTTCCCAGAAGGCTCAGTTTTCGCCCCTCATCCCCGAAGGCCTGGCGGATTTAGTCGTGGGCCTCGAGCCCACAGAGGTGCTCAGGGTCCTGGCCCCTTACGGGAATCCATCGACCATGGTCCTCTCCAATACCAGGGCCATATACCCCATAGATGTGATATCAGGGGATGCCAAATACCCGGCAATGGAAGATGTGGTGGAGAAGATGAAAGGTCTGTCCAGGAGGCTATGGGTACTGAATGCGACTGAGATAGCCCTGGGCCTGGGAGATCCCATTTACTCCAATATCGTCATGCTAGGCGCCTTGGCCTCTCTCGAGCTACTTCCCATTGACGAGGAGGGCTTCGCTCGGGTGGTCGAGATCCTAATGCCTTCTTACAGGCTTGAGAAAAACCTCCAGGCCTTCAGGAAGGGAGCCCAGGCGGTGCGGGAATTGAATTGATGGCCGGGATGAGGTGGGCTCAAGGGGCTGGTTGCCCGAAGATCCTTTGAAGCTCCTGGATGAGGGCTATTTCCATCGGTAGGTAGGAGTCGTCCTCGAGCACGAACTCTATTATGTATGCGAGCTTGTGCTCCACTGCCGTTGTGGGATGTTCCACCTTCTGGGTTATGCGGATCTCCTTGAGACCTTTGAAATCCTCCCTCTTTGCTGTCTCGGTCCTCTCCAGGATAAGACCAAGACCCCTTCTCGCCTCTTCCACAGTGTCGATTATTATCTCTATCCCCACAAGCCTCTTTATGGCCCTCGTCATCTGGTCCTCGAAGACTTTTATCTTCATGTCATATCACCTCAAGGGGAGCTTTCTTCCTTCTTCAGGATGCGCATCCTGTTCTCCATGCGCTCTATGAGGCCCTTTATCTCGAGCTGAAGGGTCGAGAGATTTTGGTGTCTCTTCGAGTAGATCTTCTCGAGCTCGCCTTTCCAGTATTCCAAGGCCTTCCTCTCCCTCTCGGCAAGCTCCTTCTGGACCTTTCTCTGCATCTCGGCAAGCACGCTTCGGTCAATTCCCATGGGCAGCCCTCCCCTTACGGAGAATTTTCAGCCATCAAGCTCCCTTATGTCTATCCCCCTGGGGTCTCCCTTGCCGAGTCCCCTCCGGGCTGCCAGCGAGATGTGTTCAGGACCCCTTCCCTCCTCCTCGAGGGAAGGCAATCCGACTTCCCTCCTTCTTTGGGATATCACCCTCTCTCCCACCCTATCCAGGGCAACGGGATCAGTGGCCATGAGGATCCCGCCCCAACTCCAGGCCCACCGTCCATTGTAAGCTGGGCCTCCATGGCATTGGGCCTTGAGACCGTCACAGAGGACCAGTCTGAGCTTCTTCTTGACCTCAGGATGATCCAGGAGGTCAACCAGATATGGCGAGCACCCCGAATCGTGATATTTGTTGGGATTGTGAATAAGGCCGAAGAGATTCTTCATGGAAAGGCTGACCCCTGCAAGGTCGTGATCCTTGAGCACAGGCATGTTCACTAAAACAGTAGCCCAGCGCGTGAGGATGGTGGTGAAACATCCCCCAATGGAGCCGTGGACCCTGGGCTCAGGCTCGTAGCCCAACCTGTCGGTCCCGAAGCAAAGGGGTCCGCTGCCATCCTCGACTATCTCGTAGCCAGCCCTCTGGAGTTCCGCTGTGCTCCTATCGAAGATGAGGATGTTCTTGGCAGGAATGCCAGCCTCCATTAGCCCCTTTACCATGGCCAGGGCCAGATGCCTGCTAGTAGCTATCCTTTGCCCACCCATGGCATTGACCTTTATGGCCACCCTGTCTTCAGGTGAAAAAAGCCTTCGCCATGCCTCTTTGCCTTTCTGGCCCGTGAGTTCCTCGAGGGCCCTCTGGATCCAGTAGCCTAAAGTCCTTTCGGAATCCTCCACCTTGGCGGCCTCATGAGCCTTTCTGATGATGACAACCCGGCCTTCCAATTCCTCCCGGGCCCAGCCTATGCCCCCTGCCCAGGATCCCCGTGGGGCGAGACCCAAAGCGACAAGAGAGGAGACCTTCGTGAGAAAGCTCCTCCTCGAGAGACTTCTCATCTCAGAACACATCAGCTGAGAAAACATATATCTCGGTCTTCGGGTCCTTCCACGCATCTGGAGGAAGCCCTGCTTTGAGGCAGGTCTGCTCCAAGAAGGTCTCCCTGTCCCAGCCGTACTCCACTGCCACCTGGGGGAGCAAAAGACCTCTTCTCGCTCCCTTCACTATGTAAATGCCGTGGACTCCGACCTTTATCTTGGAGACATCCTCGACTCGTTCCAATGGGGTGAGGACTGAGATCTCGATATCCACCTCTGGCCATTCCTCTTTGGTGAGAGGTGGAAATCTGGGATCATCGAAGGCTGCCGCCCTGGCCATCTCCTTCACGGTCTCATGAAGGGGCTTGGTGGCCTGGATGAATCCTATGCATCCCCTGAGCCTGTGACCCTTCTGGAGGGTCACGAAAGCCCCCCTCGGCTCCTTGAGCTTTGGGGAGAGGCCCTCTGGACCACTGGGCGGTGGAAGCCCCTGGAGGGCTGTCTCTATGCTCTTTCTGGCAATCTCTTTGAGAAGGTCCTTCTCCTCCCTCGAAAGCCCCAGATCCACCCCAACCCTCTCTTCCTTCTTTTTCCCTGTCTCCATGGAATCCCCCCATGACATGGCCCCATATCCCACAACCCTCGTCCTGTCTCCAGAGACGTCGCCCGAGTGATTGTATCTGAGGAGCTTTCCTTTTTTTACCCCCATCTCCCTGACCATACAAAGGACCGTCAATACCGGTCCCACACCGCAAGCTTCCACGGATCCACGGGAGACCTCCTTCCACAGCCCTTCGGGGTCGACCACCTCCATGAAGGTCAGGGCCTTTCTGTCCATCTCCTCTGCTCTCTGGGCCGAATGGAAATGGGAAAGATCCGATGATGCCACGACCAAGTGGCTCCTCCCCTCAAGTGCCTTCTTGAGGGCGCCGGAGAGCTCCTTGGCTGTCTCCAGATCCTGGCTCCCCATGACAAGGGGAACGAGCTTCCAACCCGGCTGGAGAGCTACTTGAAGGAAGGGTATTTGGACCTCGAGGGCGTGTTCGTTCTCGTGGGCCTGGGGGATGTCTCGGATGAGGGTCGTCATCCTCATGAGTTCCGCGCATACCTCCTCGTCTACTGGGACGGTCCCAAGAGGAGTCCTGTAGCTACCCTTCGGCCAGACGGATACCCCTTTGAAGCCGAA
>JAPWUY010000342.1 GCA_028275295.1 Thermodesulfobacteriota bacterium
GCTGGAAACTCCAATTTCTTTTTCCCGCTTCCTTCCTTTCAATGGCCCCCTTAGCATGGAACTAGCTTGCCTGGATTCTCTTCCATGGAAGGATGCCCCTCAAGATCATTGCCCCTGGGTTCGCCGCATCGTATAATTCAGGCCGAAAGTCAAAATCGCGTGATCACAGAGGGTGATAGGGAGGGGTGTTTTGGGCCGAGTGCGGGTCATGGTGCTCTGGGGAAATGGGATAAATTGCGAGATGGAGACAGCGCATGCTTTCAAGCTGGGGGGCGCAGATGAGGTGGACTTGGTCCATTTCTGGGAGCTCATCTACGGGGAGAAGAGTCTCGATCATTATCACATATTGGCTCTTCCGGGAGGGTTTCTGGACGGGGATGACCTGGGGGCAGCGAAGGCAGCAGCCAATCGATTTCGCTATGCCAGGGTCTTGACAACGGGCGAGAGACTGAGGGATCAACTCGACAGGTTCATCCGAGACGGAAAGCTAGTCCTCGGCATATGCAACGGGTTCCAGTTGATGGTCAAGCTGGGACTCCTTCCCGCCCTGAATGGGGATTATGATACCCAGACCGTGACACTCACCTTCAATGACTCTGGAAGGTTCGAGGACAGATGGGTCTACCTCCATGTGAATCAGGAAAGCCCTTGCGTTTTCACAAGAGGCCTCGAACGGCTCTATCTCCCAGTGAGGCATGGGGAGGGGAAGTTCTTCTGCACGGATGAAAGGGTCCTCAGGGGGATGTTCGAGGGAGGGCAGGTAGTGGTCCGTTACATCCATCCCGAAAGCGGGAGGCCCACCATGGAATATCCTTGGAACCCCAACGGGTCCTTGGAGGCAATAGCCGGAATATGTGACCCCACAGGTAGGCTCATGGGCCTCATGCCCCACCCCGAGGCCTACCATCACAGGACAAATCATCCCCGCTGGACAAGGGAGAGCTTGCCAGAGGAGGGAGAGGGTGTAATCATCTTCAGAAATGCCGTGAACTTCGCCAAAGAGAACCTTCTTTGAGGAATTCCAGCCCCTGAGGAGGAGTGAGACATGGGCCTTTTCAAAAAGATCCTTTTCTGCACGGATTTCTCCCAGACAGCTGACCATGCATTCCACTACGCGTTAGAGCTCGCGAAGACCTATGGATCTCAATTGATCATCTTCCACTCGCTCCATCAGCCCTTCTATCCCATGCTCTCTGAGCCGTTCGTTGTGACTCAGGTTGTGGACCAGGCAGAGGATGCCATGAGACAGGAGGCTGAAAAGGAGATACGGAGGAGGTATGTTGCATCCCTCCCCGAGGGCATTGAGGCCCAGATAGTGGTTCGCTCGGGCACACCCTCTCAGGAGATCCTGAGGGTCATAGGCGAGGCGAAGGCGGATCTCGTGGTGATGGGTGCGAGGGGACGCTCTCCCTTGGAGTTGCTCCTTTTCGGAAGCGTGGCCCACAGGGTGGTCAAGCGTTCCCCCGTACCCGTCCTGACTGTCTCCTATGGGGGACAAACCCCCTGACCTCAGACAGCCTCAACTACAGTCGCTATTCCCAGGCCTCCTCCTCCGCACAGCATCTGAACCCCTGCCCTTCCCTTGATCCTCTTCAGGTGATGGACCATCTCACCGAAGTAAAGGACTCCAGATGCTCCTATGGGATGTCCCAGGGCAATGGCTCCTCCTGTGGGATTGATCCTGGGATCGAACCTGTCATATCCGAGCTCGTCAGCGAACACGAGAAGAGGCGACGCGAAGGCCTCGTTGGGCTCTATTATGTCCATCTCGTCTATGGTCTTCCCAGCCCTTTTCAAGGCCTTCCTCACCGCCGGGATCGGGGCCAGGAGCATGGGCACCGGCTCTCCTCCTGCAACGGCGCACGATGCGATGCGACACAGTGGCTCCAACTCTAGCTCCTCAGCCTTCTCAGCGCTCATGAGGATCACGGCTGCGGCGCCGTCCACTATTCGAGAGGAGCTTCCAGCGCTCACCCTGCCATTCTCCTTGAACGGAGTGGGCAGCTTCATGGAATCCGCGAGATACCCCTCTGGATCCTCCACCGCCCTGGGCCTGAGACCTTCGTCCTTTTCCACCCTCCTGGTGACGCCGTCCCAAGTGAATTCGAATGGCACAATGTGATCCGCATACCAGCCGTTCCTCTCGGCTTGCACGGCCTTCTGCATGCTCCATAGGCCGAATCTCTCCAACTCCTCCCTGGTGTGACCGTACTCTTCCGAGATCATCTCAGCGCAGAGTCCCTGGGGGACAGCCAACGCCACTTCCTTCACTCGAGGTGATAGCCTCACTGGGTAGTTGGCCTGGAGTGCCACCTGGATATCTGAGCCCATCCCGTAATGGGACATCAACTCCACACCCCCGCAAACCACTATATCCGCCTCTCCCACCATTATCTCGTGGGCCCCAATATGAATGGCCTTCAATCCGGCATTGCAGTATTGGTTCACCGTGCAACCAGCCGCCTCCTTGGGAATCCCCGCCAGGAGAGAGGCTATTCGACCGAGGTTGGAGCCCTGCTCCCCTATCTGGCTGAGACACCCTATGATGACGTCCTCTATCTCCCTTTCGTCGAACTTGGGAGACTTGGCGTGGACCCTGTCCAGGAGGCCTCTCAGGGTATTGGCCATCAGCTCCTGAGCTGAAGCCTGGCAGAGTTGTCCCCCCTTTTCCATCCCTTTCCATCCAGACTTGCCGATGGGAGACCTCACGGCATCTATGACAACCACTTCCCTCAGCTTTGCCATTTCCTTCCACCTCCTTACGGGGTTTTACGGTCTCGAAGTCCCTTCCCTTTCAAGGACCTCCCTGATGAGGGAGATGAGTTCCTTGGGTTCTATGGGCTTCTCCAAGTAGCCCGAGGGCCTGCTGTACCTTGTTTCGCCCTTGGTGGTCACAGATGGGTCGCCCTCACCTCCAGGAAGCCTGACCACGAAATCCCTGAAGTCCACACCAGTTGCCTGGGAGACACCCGTCACTATGATCACTGGAATCTCCCTCAGCTCTTCATCCATTTTCATTTCCTGGAACATCTTTATCCCGCTCTTGTTGGGCATCATGAGGTCCAGGAGGACCAACTGAGGCCTCTCCACCCTCACCTTCTCCATGCCCTCCACTCCGTCTCGGGCAGTGAGCGCCTCGTAGCCCTCATCTTCCAGCACATCCTTCAAATAACTGAGATTGTCAGGATCGTCGTCCACAACGAGGATGCGAACGCCCATGGCCCCCTCCCTCTGGTCCTCTGGGCCCGATATGACCTCAGCCTTCGGGCACCCGGATGGATGTGGGAAAAACCTTGGTCCCTCCGAATCCGTGCAGTATGCTATCATGGCGAAAATGGGAGATCAATGGCAGCCGAGCAGGGAGGCCCGACAATGCTCCTGTCTTTTCTGCGCGAATACCACAGAAGAATGAGCTTACACAGAAAGATCTTCTTCGCTAGCTTGACCATGCTCTTTTTGATCCTCCTCCTCAACACCATAGCTTACTGGAGGATCTT
>JAPWUY010000343.1 GCA_028275295.1 Thermodesulfobacteriota bacterium
CTCTGCTCTCAGTTTGTCCCCTTCCCCCACGAGATTCGCATCCATCACCCAAAGAGGAGGGGCAAAGGCCCCCAGGCTCATGCCATGGATATGGAGCTCACCCCTCACATCCAAGCTCGCCTCTGGGGAGGCTTTCCATCTCACAGTGATATCTCCCCTTGCGGTTCCGCCTTTTGCGATGCCCTCATCCAGAAGGGCCTCCAGAGTGGATCCGTGGAGAACCCCCTTGAAGACCAAGCTGTAAAGCCCTTTTTCCTCCGAGAGGGATATCTCCCCATGGGATTCCCCTCCGAGGATCCTGAGGCTCAGGAGCTCTAGCTCACCCTCTCTCAGGGCCGTTTGCACATCCAACTCGTGGGTCCAGATGAGTTTGGCCTTTGAATTTAGCCTTCCCCTCGAGAGCTCCAGCTCGCAAGAGGAGACCTTAATCCTCTCTGGAACTTTCAAGGGGATCTTGAGCTTACTCGAGACCTCTCCCACCAAAAACTCGAGGACCTCTCCACCTATTTCCCCTTCCAAGTGGAGCTCTGCCCTTGGATTTTCTTTACTCCATGCCATTACCTGACCGGAGATACCCAACGTACCATCCGGAATATCCACCTGAGCCCCTTCGATCTTGAGGATCTGCGGTGTGAGTTCCATGGAGGCCTCCCTCGCCACCACCCGGAATCCCATGACAGTGCCCTCGGCCTTGAGGGAGACCCTGGCAACTCCGTCCCAGCTCGCTGGATCATGGAGATTGCCTTCCAGCTCAGCTAAGTGGATTGAGGCCTTCCCGGAAAGCCTCCCAATGAGACCCAACCCCTCGATCCCCTGAACAATGTCCTCCAGCAAAGCCCAAATCTCATCTAGCTCGAGGGTGCCACCCTGTGCTTGAAGATTGACCCACTGGGAAGTGAAATCCCAGTACGCCCTGCTCAGGAAAACCTGTGAGCTTCCCAGGCCGAGTTCCACGTTCCTCGCTGAGAGTTCTCCCTTCCCAAAGGAGACTTCCTCTCCCTTTACCTCCAGGGCATAGGGAAGCTTCCTGTGGCGAGCCCAAACCTTGACATTTCTCGCGGACCATTTGACCCATCCGGTAGGTTGCTCGGGGGATACGAAGAGATGCACCTCAGCATTCCCCTTCACCCCAAAGAAACCCCTGAGGGAATCTTCCCCGAAGGACCCTCTTGCGGCCAGCGATAAGCTGGGATACCACTTCCCCAAATCCACATCCAGAGTCAACTCCCCCTTGGGGTTCCAAGAGGCTTTGGACAAATCCAGCAGTTGAAGGTCACCATCCAATATCCTCCCCCAAGGGGCGATTCCTCTGATGTGAGAAAGGGTGAGAATCGTGGCGGAGATTTTCGCCCTGCCTTGAGCTTCTCTGATGGGACCCCATGGCTCGGGAAGGTTCAACTCGACCCCGGTCCATCTCCCCCACCCGTTCACCCCGCTCAGGGAAAACGACCCTCCTTCCTCCTTGAAAGAGATCCCCAGGGTGAAATCCTCGAGTTTCCCTCTTCTCATCATCTCCAGTTGCCTCAGGCCTGGAAACTCGGCCAAGAGCCTGGCCCAGGGAGCCATATCCAGATGAGGGAGGAGAACTCTGACCAAAAGGGCCCCACTTTGGGGAACGATCTCCATCTCTCCCCTCAGGTCCATCTCCGGTTCGCGAACTGTTCCCTTCGCTATTCTGAGCTCGAGGGGCTTTGAGATTTGGAGGAGAAATTCCGCACCTCGGGCGAGAACTTCTCCTCCGGTCAGCTTGAGGTCGAAACCTAGCTCCAAGGTCGCCCCAGTGATCCCCCTTCGGAATGTGACGGAGCACGGTTCCATGAAAGCAGGAATCGTGGGGGCAAGAGGAAATGACACCCTTTTTGCCTCCAAATGCATCTTCATCATCTCTTGGAGGAGGTGACTTCCCTTTTTTCCAAAGCTTCGCGCGAGGTAGGCTGGGTTCTCAAGATCTAGCCGCGAGAAGGTGGCCTCGAGCTCGAGTATCCTCAATCTACCCAAGACGAGGGAAATGGGAGAGAGCAAGATCTCCGCTTTTTCCACATCCAATGCCAGAACCCCGTCTTTTCCGAGGCGAACGTTCTCGTAAGAGACCCTGGGGATCGGAAAGAGATCCACCTTGGCACTTTGAGCATCCATGGGAGATTCCAGAAGAAGTGCAAATTCCTCCCTGAGCTCCCTTTCCATCCCTTGCGGGTCCGCGAGCCAGATCCTCCCCAGAGAGAGAAGGGCTCCCACTCCAGCAATGATCAAAGCGCAGATGAGGACCTTTCTTCCCAAGCCCCTTCCCCAGTTTGCCTGAGAGGCCTCATTCGATGGTATCCATCCCCCAAGATGGGGTCATCATGGAAACATTTTAATCCCAAAAGAGAGGTTCCAGGAGGAGAGCTTGGTTTCAGCGCTTTTGATCTGGGGCTTCAACTTCCTTCCTTGGACTTTCTCTTGTGGTGGCGGTACAGGGCCGCCAGTGCCCTAATCCCCTCATGGGCCGAGGGAAAAACCGGTATTCCCCTCTCTTCAAGCCACCTAAGGGGTGCGCATTCACCCCCATGCATTCCTGGCACCCACACTATGACCGGTTTGGGGGAAGTGGTGGCAATCTGGAAGGGCTTGAGGAACTCCTCAGAGAGCCTACTCACCCACCTGGGTAGCATTATGGCCAAACCATCCACTTGGGGGTCCTGGAGCATGGCATCCAGGTAGAGCTCGTATACCTTCATGGGAGGGTGAAACTGCACGCACACACCCAGGTCGAAGGGATTTCCCCCTACCTCCCAATCGGGAAAAACAGGCCTCAGTTTCTCCACACTGGACTTCACAGGGGAGGCCGGCCTCAGTCCCACGATCTGGCAAAGGTCAGTGACTATGACCCCTTCTCCTCCCGGGAGGGTGGCGAAGGCCACCCGGGGCCCCCTCATTTCCTTTTCACTGAGCCTCTCGAGGGCCTTGCAAAGGAGGAAAAACTCCTCTATGGTCTGCGCCAAAATGGCACCAGCTTGATTCATGGCGCATGAGAAGAGTCTTTGGTCTCCGGCTGCCATGACCCCGGTGTGAGAGGCCGCTGCCATGGCTCCAGCCTTTGTCGTACCTCCTTTGAGCACCACAACTGGGACCTTTTCCGTGGCTCTCTTCAAGGCCTCGAAGAATCTCCTCCATCCACCCTCTGCGCTCTCCAGATGTATCCCTATGACCTTCGAATCCGGATCCTGGGAAAGATACTCGAGCACCTCCACCTCGTTCAGGTCCATCTTGTTGCCCAGGTCCATGAGCTTATTGATCCTGAGTCCCACCTCATCGATGAGCCACTCGAGACGGGGCTCATAGAGACCGGATTGGAAAATCAAGGACACTCCACCAGGAGTTATCCTCTCGAGAGGGTGGAAACTTATGGCGAGGCCCTCTCTCGAATTTATGGGGCTCAAGGCGTTCGGGCCCACTGCCCTCATCCCGAACTCGCTGAGAAGCCCTTTCATGGCCTCCTGAACTCTCCTGCCTT
>JAPWUY010000344.1 GCA_028275295.1 Thermodesulfobacteriota bacterium
TAGTGCTATTCTCATGGCCTCTTCCCTGTGAAAGGTCCTTCTTTCCGAGAGAGATTTTACATCCTCCATCTCCGAGGGGCTAGCATCTTGCTACGGGAATCCCATGTCAAGGCTTCTCCGAGCCCCTCAAGGCCCTGAAAGGTCGAATCCAGTGGGAGATGGTCTCTCTCGCATCCACAACCTCCCCCATTCTCAGGTGAAAAAGGCGCGCTTCGGCTCTCAGAGAAAAGGCCCCCTTTCGATCCAGTTTCTGATGAGGGTTCTGGACCACGTATTTTCCCCTCTCCATGTCCCTACATCCGACCGATTTTCGGAAATCCCGATCCGAGGCCTCTTCGAGATTCTTGGTGAAAGGCTAGAAGAGATCCCAGCTGACATCGAAAGAAATGGGGATAGGTGCGCCTCGATGGGTGAGGCAAGCTGGGACTTGGAATATAGAGCCCCTGAAAGGGGGCGAATCGAAAACACGAGCATGCCCCTTCTTGTGCAAATAGGTGAGGAGCAGGCCCTCGATTCCTCTGATCTTTAGGGGAGAGAAAAGGCCGAAAGCCGAGGTGCGGGAGAGAGGATCGCCTGAACCATCAGCAGGTCTTCTCTTTTTACGAGCAAATGGTATGATCCCTTTCCAGGAACGAGGTCTTTTTTCTGGCCTCGGCTTTGCCCGACAATTCAACCGTGACCCATTGGGAAAGGAGACCTGTGAGATGGCAGCCATTTACTACGATTCCGAGGCCGACATGGAGATCCTCAGGGACAAGACCATCGCCATTATAGGATACGGAAATCAGGGAAGAGCCCAGGCCTTGAACATGAGGGATTCTGGCATTGAGGGGATAGTCATAGGGGGAAGGAAGGACGAATACCTCGATCGGGCAGCTTCCGAGGGGTTCGAGATAGCCACAGTGGAGGAGGCATCCCGAAGGGGAGACATCGTCTTCCTTCTGATCCCGGACGAGATAGCACCTTCTGTTTATCGGGAGAGCATCGAACCCCATCTCAAAAAGGGGGCCGCCTTGAATTTCGCCTCAGGATACAACATAACCTTCGGCTTCATAGTTCCTCCTCCCACAGTGGATGTGATCATGGTGGCCCCCCGCATGATAGGAGAAGGGGTCAGGGAGTGCTTTTTGAAGGGAGAGGGATTCCCATCTTTCATAGCAGTGGAGCAGGATGCCACGGGCAGGGCAAAGGAGATTGCTCTCGGAATAGCCAAGGCCATCGGCTCCACCAAGCGAGGGGCCATAGAGGTGAGCTTCAGGGACGAGACCATAATGGACCTCATGGCCGAGCAAGTCACCTGGCCCCTCGTCCTCTCGGTCTTCACGGAGGTCTTTCGGTTCCAGGTGGAAAAGGGGATCCCAGAAGAAGCCGTGCTCATGGAGCTCTATGTCTCCAAAGAGCCGGCTGTGATGCTGGAGAAGATGGCAGATATGGGCCTTTTCAGACAGATGCCCCTTCATTCCCACACTAGCCAGTACGGGCAACTGTCCAGATTCAAGGAGGTGGACAAGGGCTATATACGCGCGTTCATAGAGAAGCAGTTCGAGAGGATCGAGTCTGGAGAATTCGCCTCCGAGTGGAGATCCGAACAGGAAAGAGGCCTGGGCTTGTTCAAGAGCCTTTTGGAAGAGGCACTGGCCTCCCCAATAAGCCAGGCCGAGGAAAGGCTCAAATCGAGACTCAAGTAGGAACGATTCTTGCGGGGTCCGGGGGCTTAAGAGGCCGCCTTTGATGCCGGACCCCAATTATTCGTCAAAGCCGGCCAGGCAGGAGACTTGGCCTGGATTATTCTCCAAAGCTTGCAGCATTGGGTGCTCAAGCCCCCAATGCCCCGGTCACGCTTTGGCATATTTTGACTCAAACCCAGCCCCCATTAATGCGCAACAATACCTGGGCCTGAGCAGCATCCCATGGCTTGGGAAACCTCGATTCAGACCAGGGGGTGTGAGAGACACAGCACAGGGGTTAGCATTGTGAGGGCGAAGGAGGGCTCAGGGTGGCAATGGCACCTCTTCGTGCGGCTTCTTTCAACGTAAACGGCATAAGGGCTCGAATGCCCGTGCTCATGAGCCGCACCCAGCGGGTCCGACCGGACATCCTGGCCCTACAGGAGACCAAGGCCCCTGACTCGGAGTTTCCCCTGGCCCGCTCCAGGAGGCAGGGTATATACGCCTTCTGCTGGGGAAGGAACTTCAACGGGCTGGCCGTATTGAGCCGCGGGCCATTTGAGGTGCTTCAGCAGGGGGTGGATCACGGCGGGCCCGCAGAACTGCGCGTCGCGACCCACCGCTTCATCCACCAGGAAGCGGCGTAACGCTTCGCTCCGCCCGTCGGCGAAGAGGAGCATTGCCTGGTGCAGGCGATCCAGCGTAGATGCGCCCGGCGCCAGGGACGCCTCGGTTTCGGGCTGCGGCGCAGGCCCCTCAAAGAGGCTCGGTTGCCCTCTGCGGCGCCGGCGGGGCATCTCTGGAGTTGAGGCTAAAGCCCTTCCGAAGGCCTTCCCGATGAGAGAGCGCCGCCGCTCGGCCACGGGCACGAGGCGGGCAATGTTCCCCTTTACCTCCAAGATGCCGCCGGGGCGCCGGAGGAGCTCCTCGTGGGCACCCAACGCCTGGATGATGAGCCGGGCGACGGCCACATCCTGCTCCGTCGCCAGACGGAAGCCCCGGCTGCCATCCGGCCTCTGGGTGATGACGGCGATCATCCGGGCATCCAGCGTCCCGCCCCGCTTGGCCCGGATCTGCTCCCGCACGCGCTTGTAGGGTGTGGTATAGCCGCACACCGGGCAGGTGGCGACGAAGCCTTTCACAATGGGCGGCTGGACCTCGCTCTCCGACTTGGGCTCGAAGATCTCGAACACGACCTCCTTGCGCGTCTTGTCCCCCCGGTAGCGCAGGGCCACCCGGCGTTTCTCCTTGCGGGAGAGCCAGAGCAGCCCCACCAGGGGCACCTCGGCTCCGCAGCCCGGGCCCTCGCAGCGGATGGTCCGGGCCCAGAGGTAGGCCAAGGGCTCTGAGCCGTCCGGCTCCAGGGGATAGAAGGGTCGGAGCTCCTGAATCGCACGCGCTCGGACCCACTCGCCCCACTTGCGCACAGCTTGGGCTAACCGCAGGCCGTAGGTGGGAAGGTATTCCAGCGCGACTTTGTCGAGGAGCACGGCCACCGGGTTGAGGTCGCCGGCGTAGGCGTCCGCCCCGATGCGCAGGGCTTCGAAAGGGATGGACCCGATTCCGGCGAAGGGGTCCACCACGAGGGGCCGGCCGTCGGGGTGGGCGGCGGCCACGAGCCGTCGGGCGGTCTCCACGAACACCTGATCATGGGCCCTCTTCCAACCGGCGAAGTGGCCAATGAAGTCCAAAAGCGCCCGACGCAGCGTGAGCGGGTCGGAGAGCTCCCGGCCGGTGAACGGCTTCAAGGCCTGCCGCGCCTCCCGGCGGAACGCTTCTGGGCAGTTCGGATCAGCGGGGTCGGGCAAAAGCGTGGCCA
>JAPWUY010000345.1 GCA_028275295.1 Thermodesulfobacteriota bacterium
TCCAGTGGAGGGTGGACTCGGCCCAAGCGGCGGGGTGTGCTCCCTCCCCGTCAAGAAGGCCTTCCCGTTCCTCGGCTTAATTTACTTCGGCGCCTCGGGACCAAAATCAAAGGATTGAGCAAGCAGACCACTTTTGGTCTTCTCAAGTTAGGCTTTCACCCCCAAAGGGGAGCGTCCGATACCGGCTCAATGAGGATGGGAGAGCCCCCTTGCAGATCCATCGCCCAGGAGGCCCTCCAGTCCTGTGTCAGTGTAAGCCCAAGTCGGTACAAGTTGGCGAGTTTTTGGCGTAGCTCTGACAGTGCGTATCGCTGGGCCCGGCGCAGCAAACCCCTTGCGGTACGGCTTTAAGTACCGTCTCCCCGTCCGCGGCTGTGACCTGAACCGTATAAACTAGGCAGGTGTCGTGCACGTAACTATAGGTACTCCACTTCACACCCGCATACTTAGCTGGGAACGTGAGTCCATAGGGCCCGAGGGTAGCGTGAATCGCGCTTGTGCTTTCGTCAACCCACGCCATGTCCTCGGCGTCTGGGTAACAGCCATCATCCCGATCCGCTGCGTACTGGGTAAGGGAAGACCTTAAGGTCTCCAGGTTGGCTATTGCCGAGGAAATAATGGCCTTCTTCTTGAAACTTATGAAGTTGGGGATTGCGATCGCGGCAAGGATGCCTATGATGGCAACCACGATCATGAGCTCGATTAGCGTGAAACCTTTCTGACCTTTTCTCATCTCATCTCCTCCTTATCAAAGTTTTTCCTCGCGCAAAAGAAACTTTCCTTTGGGCTTGTGGCACAATTTGTCAGGTCTTGGCATCCCCCCTTTCCTCGGTTTTGTCACATCGGGGTTCCAAGCAATTCCCATGCCAACTTTTGGAATCGCTTCCATCTCCTGAAACCGCATCCCTCGAGCTGGCAAGGCACTAGGGAAGGAGGGCTTCTGGTGAAGCATGATCCCTTCTCCCACATCCCCAAATCGCCCTCTCCTTCTCTCCCGGGGTTGCCGGGATATGTCAGCTAGGTGCCCCAAATTGTCACCTGAGGTGGCCATGGGAACGTCAGAGGTCGCTACAGTGAGGGGAATCTTCATCTCACGGGACTCCTAGGGTCGAGCAGGAGAGGATATTCTTGGCGAAGTTCTCGCAGTTTGTGGGTGGGACGCTTTCAGCGCTACAGCACACTCCCGATGGAAGTGCCTTCAAACGCGTTGCCCCATCTGCTACGGTAACGGAAATGGTGTATAGCTTGCAGTCGGATGGGTCCCGGTAGTACCCGTTGAAGGAGCCCCATTTTAGGCCTTCGGGGCTCGATGGAAATGCAAGGCCGTGGGAGGTGAGGATGTCCACGAAGTCGCTATAGTTGGTCATTGTAGGGGGATAACACCACTCATCTTGAGCCGCAGCGTAGCTCGAAAGCACTGCTCGGGCGTTTTCCAAGTTGGCCGCCGCGGCCGCGATCATGGCCTTTTTCTTGAAACCAATGAAGTTGGGAATTGCGATCGCAGCGAGGATACCTATTATTGCAACGACGATCATCAGTTCCAGAAGGGTAAAGCCTCTTCGGGTTTTCACGGCAGAACCCCCCTTGCAAGAAGAAAAGAGAACCGGTTTTGGAGCAGATGCAAGCAATTAACGTGCCGGAATCGGTGTTTGACTAGACGGAGCAATTTTTTTCTTGCAAGGGGTCGAGTGCGATTGTGTAGGGTCAAGATGTGGATTTTCCTCGAAGAGCATCATCCGCAGTAGATCGAGCAGGGGCAAGTGGCCGAAGGAAGAGCGTCGATGAAAGCCGTAGGGCCTTGAATTGCGGTCGTACGGAGGATGACCATGCGATGCGGTTGAGCAAGAGCCGGTGGCCAAATGGGGGACATGGCACGGTCGAGCCGAGGCATTCCTTGGCGGTCGTGCAGAGCCCGACCCTCCGAGGGGCGCCAGCCCAAACCAATTTTGCCTAGCGGGGACAATTCCGAAACAAGCCAAAGGCCGAGTTTGCGGAGGGATGCGCTCCGCGCGTCCGCGAGGATGTGTTGGTCGCATGCCGAGCCCGTTCGCTTGCGGATCGTACCGGGCAGGGTCCTCCGATACGGTTGAGCAACAGGCGGTGGCCAAAGGGGGAGATGCCGCGATCGAGCCAGGGCGTTCCTTGGCGGTCGTGCAGAGCCCGACCCTCCGAGGGGCCAACCCCGAGCGTGTGGCCTTGCGGGAAAAGCACACGGAATGTTGGTTGGCCCGAATATCGTTTGCGGAGGGATGCGCTCCGCGCGTCCGTGAACATTTGTCGGTCGGATGCCGAGGCCCATTTGTGCGGTCGGGCCAAAGGCGGTGGCCAAAGGGGGAAATGCCACAATCGAGCCAGGGCGTTCCTTGGCGGTCGTGCAGAGCCCGACCCTCCGAGGGAGGGGTTTTGGTGGTGACGAAAAATGTCACCTGGGTGACACAAAATGTCACTGGTCCCCCTTCCCATCGCCCAGACCCAGCTTCTCCAACCTGTATCTCAGGGATCGGAAACTTATTCCCAAAAGTTTGGCTGCCTCGGTCTTGACCCCTCCTGTTCGCTCCAAGGCCTTGAGGATGAACTCCCTTTCCATCTCCAGGAGCCATTCCTCTAGGTTGAACCCTTGGTCTAAGAGTCTCTCCACCTGGATCTTCTCAGGGCCGTAAGAGGCGGCTTCCGATTCCTTGTGAGCTGCGAGCCGAAGGCTCTCTGGCAATACGAGCTTCGTCTGCTCCAAGGCAACGCTTCTCTGGATGATGTTCTCGAGCTCCCTCACATTACCCGGAAAATGATAGTTCTTGAGCACCTCCAGTGCGTAAGAGGAGAGGCCCTGGACGTCTTTTCCCATCTCCCTGGCATATTTTTCCAGGAAGTGCTGAGCCAGAAGAGGTATATCTTCTCTTCTCTCCCTGAGGGGCGGCACGTGAATGTGAACGACGTTGATCCTGTAGTAAAGGTCCTCCCGGAATCGGCCTTTTATGACTTCCTCCTCCAGGTTCTTGTTGGTTGCGCATATGAAACGGACATCCACGTGGATGGGCTCCGTCCCGCCTATCCTCTGGAAGCTTTTTTCCTGCACGACTCTCAGGAGTTTCACTTGAAGCTGAGGGGGCAATTCCCCTACTTCGTCCAGGAACACGGTCCCACCATTTGCCAGCTCGAGAAGGCCAGGCTTGTTGGTCGTCGCACCTGTGAAGGCCCCTTTCTGATAGCCGAAAAGCTCGCTTTCGAGGAGTGTATCGGGGATGCCTCCACAGTTGATGGTCACCATGGGGCCGTCTTTTCTCGGACTGTTGTCGTGGATCGCCAGGGCTACAAGTTCCTTTCCGGTTCCGCTTTCGCCCGTGATCAGGACGTTTATCGGGGTTGCGGCCACCCGGGGGATGAGATCGAAGATCTTCTGCATTGCGGGACTTGTCCCGATTATGTCTCCGAAGCTCGTTCTCGTGCGCTTCTGGAGGCCCAAGGTTCGGTCCATCTCCT
>JAPWUY010000346.1 GCA_028275295.1 Thermodesulfobacteriota bacterium
GATCTCCCCAAGTTCGTGTGGACTATGACCCCAGTCGCGTTTATGAGGGGCCTGAGCCCCCAGGAGACGGTCCTCGACACTTCCCCCGAAAGCCTCTCCAACCACTGGGCCCTTGACCTGGGGAGGGTCTCGAGCTCCTCCTCGGGACACTTGATCACAGCTGCCCTCGCCTCGTTCAATACCTCCTTTGCTGCTTCAAGAAGTGCCCTTTTCGGGAGATTCCCCGCCCTCTGAGCCAATGTCTTCTGAAAAAGTTCCTCTGCTGAGGGTAGGGACCTCAGAATTTCCTTTCTCATGGGCTCCATGGCCTCATCCATCGGATCCCTCCTCTCGAGACCTCTCACTCGTGGGTTTCCCCTTCTGGGTCGAGGGGATCTATCCACTCATTCGCTCTCCTGCTTGAGCTCATCCCATAGGAGCTCGGCTAGGTGCACAACGGACTTCCTAACATGTCGGGTCTGCACCATCTCATTGAGCTGAAGCCAGCACCCCATGCATGTTGTCGCGATCACATCTGCCTGAGACTCCTCTATGGCCGAAAGCTTCTTCCTGGATACGGTTCTGGACACCCGGGGATGGAAGATCCTGAAACTCCCTCCCATGCCGCAGCAAAGGTCAGCTCCCTCCATCTCCCTGTACGAGTACCTTGAAAGCGCTTCCAAAAGCGCCCTGGGCTCCTTCCTCTTTCCAAGCCCGACTGACATGTGGCACGGGTCGTGGTACGTGACAAGACCAAGCCTTTCCCTCTCGGGATGGGCTTTGAGGATCTCCTGGAGACCAACTTGGGCCAGAAAGGAGCTCATCTCCACAGTCTTGAGGGAAATGCTCCGGGCCGTGTGTTCTAGGCCGGTTCCCTCGAGAAGGGGGACCAGTCCCCTAGATAGGTGAAATGCGCAAGAGGCACATGGCACCACAATGGCCTCCCATTCATCCCTTCCAAAGGTCTCGATGAATCTCTCGGCAAGGGATCTTGCCCTTGCCAGGTCTCCCATGGCCTTGCTCACGAGACCGCAGCAGCCCTGTTCCCGAGGGATCCTCACCCTGAACCCCAAGGCTTCTAGGAGACGAAGCGCTGCCTCGCCCACATGAGGGGCCAGATAATGGATGGAGCATCCAACGAAAAGGGCAACAGTCCTCCCCCCAATCCCATCCGTCACTGAGTCCCTGGATCGATCCAGGAAGAAGGGGGTCTGGATCTTGGGAACCCATTTCGAGTCCGTGAACTTGAAGAGGAGGCCTCTTTGGAATCCTCCATGGTCCAGGATGATCTTCTGGAGGCCCGCTAAGGATCTCACCAGAGGATCCCTTCTTTTTCTGTCCAATGAAGCCACTTTCGAGACGCTTCTCTTGAGCAATGGAAGCCCTCCATCGCGAGCGAGGAGGATCCTAGCCCTCTCCACTGCCTCCTTGGCCTTGGCTCCATTGGGGCAGTTCTGGGTGCAACGACCGCACAGAAGGCAAAGGGACAGGGCACCCTCCAGCTCCTCGGATGAGAAGGCCATGGGGTTTCCCAGCGCAGCCTCTATGAGGGCCATCTTTCCCCTGGCAACCGAAGGCTCCCTTCCCACAGCCTGGAAGACCGGGCACACGGACCTGCATCTTCCGCATTTGACGCACCTGGATACGAGCTCCTCGAGCCCTTCCAGGGGATTGCGCGAAGTCGAGCCCTTCTCCCTCATGCCCTTTCCTCGGTTCACCCTTTATCTCGGGGGAAGATCTTGCCAGGGTTCAGAATGCCTTTGGGATCCAGGAGAGACTTGACCTTTTTCATGAGCTCCAATGCCTCCGGCTGGACTTCCAGTGGGAGGAATTGGGACTTGGTGATCCCTATCCCGTGTTCTCCCGAAAGGCTCCCTCCCAGGGCCACTGTGGCCTCCATCACTCTCCGGGCGGCCTTCTCCGCCCTTGTGGCCTCATCCTCATTGCTTCTGTCGTAGAGGACATTCACGTGGATATTGCCATCTCCGGCATGTCCGAATGTGGTGAGGGGGACCCCGTACTCCTCCCCTATCTTCCTGAAGGTCTCCATTGCCTCTGCAAGCTTGCTTCTGGGCACGACCACATCCTCATTGAGCCTGTGGGGCCTGAGACGGGCGAGGGAAGGTGAGATGGCCCTCCTCAATTTCCACAGGGACTCGGAGTCTTTCTCGTCTTGGCTCACAACGACCCTCAAGGCCGACACTTCTCTCGAGATCTCCGCAACGTTCCTAGCCTCCTCCTTGGTCGCGGCCTCAGGACCATCCACCTCCACGAGGAGCATGGCCCCTGTGTCCTGGGGGTAATCCACAGGATTGGACATGGCCACACATTCCAGGGAGGCCCTGTCCACTATCTCCATTGCGCTGGGAAGGATGCCCGAAGAGAGTATCTGGCTCACTGCCTGGGTTGCCGAGGCAACCGAGGGGAAGAAGGCGAGCACAGTGCTTCTTGCTCGAGGAAGGGGAATGAGTTTCAGGGTGATCTCGGTGATCACTCCCAGTGTTCCTTCGGAGCCCACCATGAGCCTCGTGAGATCGTATCCCACCACATTCTTCACTGTCCTTCCACCTGTTCTCACGATCTCTCCCGTAGGGAGGACTACTTCTAGACCGAGGACGTAATCCCTCGTGACACCATATTTCAGGGCCCTCATCCCCCCTGCGCATTCCGCGACATTTCCTCCTATGGTGCAAAATTCTACACTTGCCGGATCAGGAGGGAAAAAGAGGCCGAGCTTCGCCACTTCCTTCTGAAATTCCCCCGTCACGACCCCTGGTTGGACCACAGCCACGAGATCCTCTCGCGAAACCGACAATATTCGATTCATCCTCTCCGTTGAAAGGACGACTCCTCCCTCTATGGGCACAGCCCCACCGGTGAACCCAGATCCGGCACCTCTGGGGATGACTGGAAAGGACCTTTCATTGGCCAGCCTCAAGATACTCCTCACTTCCTGGGCCGACCCCGGAAAAGCCACGCCATCTGGCAGGTAAACCTTGTTTGTGGCATCGAACCCATAGGATACCCTGGTTGCAAGGTCCGTCCGGAAATTCTCCTTGCCAAGAAGCCTTAAGAGCTTTCTCCTGGTTCCGTGGTCCAATCCCCCTGGCATTTGGCTTTTCCCTTCGAGGTCCATGGATCCATCCATGAGGGCCCGCTTCATGTGCCCTTCTTCTCTGAGAATGGGAGGAGATCTCGCTGGCCGCTCATTTGGATCCCTAGCTCAAGCACCGAAACGGCAACGCTACCCTGATCCCGCATACCCTCACCCCACGCCTCTTTATCGCTCAGGATCCCAAGTCATCTTAACCCAGGAAAAGGAGCACCTCAACGAAGCGAGACAGCCCCTAGAAGGAGGCAGGGCGAGTGCCTCTGTAGTCAGGCCTAAGGGAGTTTGTCTATAATGGACCCGAACTCGCTTTCTCTCGAGATGGCTATGGGGGCTTTGGCTGCAACTCGGATTCGGAGGTAGAGGGGCGGATGAGGCCCC
>JAPWUY010000347.1 GCA_028275295.1 Thermodesulfobacteriota bacterium
GGAAGCCTCTCTGCCATGAGGCCTTCTCCTTTGGCCTCCATGGATACTCCGGGCTCAGGGCTAGTGCAAGCCCCATCAGTGCCGAGAAACTCGGCGGATGTCCCACGCCAATGAAATCCCAAAAGGCTTCCCGGAAGGTGAATTAGAGGAACCCGAGGATCAGTGATCAGGAACCGAGGGAGAGAATTCCCTTTTTGCCTTCTCGGGGAAGGAAGTGGCCTCTCGTCAAATGGAACGAGGCTTTGAGGTCCTCAGGGGGAGAGGGAGCAACTGGTTCCCCAAGGCGGGGGAAGGCACCTTTCGCTTCAATCCATCTGAGGGGCCTGAGGTTGCCCACAGAGATTGGATTCCTCCTCTGGGATCCCAAGGGAAGATCTCCATCGGAGGTTGTGGTCGATGGAAGAGCTTGAAATTGTGGGTTACTATCCTGGTGTCATAGGAAAGATAGTGGAGCTTCATGCGAGGTACTACCATGAGAATTGGGGATTTGATATATCCTTCGAGACTCAGGTGGCGAGGGAGCTTGGGGAATTCATGGAGAAATTCGTTCCTGGAAGAGACGGACTTTGGGTCGCAAAATATGGGGCCGAGTTTGCCGGCTCTGTGGCCATTGATGGAAGCCCGGGTCCGGATGAGGGAGCCAGGCTCAGATGGTTCATAGTGGAGCCGAATCTCCAGTGGAGAGGCATAGGCACACGGCTTCTCAGGGAGGCCATGGCCTTTTGCCGGAAGGCTGGTCATAGAAGGGTCTTCCTGTGGACTTTCAGGGGATTGGATGCGGCAAGAAGGCTCTACGAAAGGGAGGGATTCCGTCTCAGTGAGGAGCACCTCATTGAGAAGTGGGGTGGCCGGATCGTGGAGCAGAGGTTCGAGTGGACGATGATGTGAAGGGGAGATAGCCTCGTGGCCAGGGTGACTCGGCTTTTTCAAGTGGGTCTGCCAATCCAACGCTCCTTTGGGTGGGGCGATGTCATAGTGCTCCTCGGATTGGCTGTGGTGGGTTACATTGGAGTGAGCCTCGCCCTCGGGAGCCCCAGGATAATTCAGGGACCGGAGATCTCCCTCTCTCCTTGGGCGCTGCCTTGGTACGCTTTTCTCTCCATGGGGAGGATGGCCGCAGCTTATGCCCTCTCCATGATCTTCTCCTTGTTCTACGGTTATATGGCAGCGCGGAAAAAGGGGGCCGAGAAGATACTCATTCCCCTCCTCGACATCTTACAGAGCATTCCTCTTCTGTCCTTTCTCCCTGTGGTCATACTGAGCTTCAGGGCATTCTTGCCTGACAAGATAGCGGCGGAGCTCGCCTCCATAGTCCTCATCTTCACGAGCCAGGCCTGGAACTTGACTTTTGCATGGTATCAATCCCTCCTCACAGTCCCAAGGGAACTCAGAGAGGCAAGCCGAGTTTTCAGAATGCCTTTCTGGATCAGGCTGAGAAAGTTGGAACTCCCCTTCGCAGCTATAAGCCTCATCTGGAACAGTGTCATGAGCTGGTGCGGGGGGTGGTTTTTCCTGATGGCAGCCGAAATGTTCACAGTAGGAGACATGGATTTTCGCCTTCCCGGGCTGGGGGCCTATCTTCAGGAAGCGGCGGCAAAAGGCGATTTGCGGGCCATCCTCATGGGAGTTGGGACATTGGTTGCGGTGATAGTGCTCCTCGACCAACTCGTATGGCGCCCTCTTCTCGCATGGGCGGACAAGTTCAAGGTGGAGACCGTGGAGGGAGAGAGCAGTCCCACATCCTGGTTCTACGACGTATTGAGAGAATCGAGAATAGCGAAATGGACGGGGGAGAAAATCGGAAGGCCCCTCTTCCAGGCAATAGATGAGGTTCTGGCCAGATGGATTCCTTTCAAGGATGAAGAGAAGGAAAAAAAAGGGACAGGGCTGGGCACCTCCAGGATTTTTTGGGCCCTTATCACGGCAGCGATCATCTTGGGTGTCCTAAAGGCCGCTGAAATGATGAGTGAGTTGAGCTTAGAGCAGTGGAAAGACATACTCTTGGGCCTCGGGGCTACCCTCTTACGGGTCATGGCCGCCTTGGCCATAACACTCCTCTGGACCCTTCCTGTGGGTGTGGCCATAGGGACCAATCCCAAGCTCGCGGGTTTTCTCCAACCCTTGGTGCAGATAGCCGCTTCGGTCCCAGCCACGGCCCTTTTCCCAGTGGTGGTCATGATCCTTTACAAGCTCCCTGGCGGCTTGGATATTGCGGCCATATTGCTCATGCTGATGGGAACCCAGTGGTACCTCCTCTTCAACGTGATTGCTGGGGCATCGGCCATTCCCCAGGATCTCAAATACACAGCCACCCTTCTCCACCTGGGAAGGATACAGAGGTGGAGAAGGCTTGTGCTTCCGGCTGTGTTCCCGTACGTGATAACTGGAATAATGGTGTCAGGTGGGGGAGCCTGGAACGCCTCCATAGTGGCCGAACACGTTGAATTCGCTGGGGAGACCCTGAAGACCGTAGGCATAGGAGCCATAATAACAAATGCCACAGCAGCAGCCGATTACCCCTTGCTTCTGGCAGGGACCCTCAGCATGGTGGCTGCTGTTGTCCTCATAAACAGGTTGGTTTGGAGGAGGCTCTATGTGAAAGCTGAGGAGAGATACAAACTGGAGTGAGCCATGGGCCGTAACGAGCATCTCCTGGAGCTGGAAAGGGTAAAGCAGGTCTATGGGACAGGGCCCCGAGCTTTCACCGCTGTGGAAGACGTGAGCTTCTCAGTGGATGAGGGCGACTTCGTGGCCCTTTTGGGTCCATCGGGGTGCGGGAAGAGTACCCTCCTGAGGATAATAGCGGGCCTCCAGAGGCCCACATCTGGCACTGTGCTCTATCGGGGGAGGCCCCTCACTGGGGTCAACCCCCATGCATCGATAGTGTTTCAGACCTTTGCCCTCTTTCCTTGGCTCACAGTTCAGGAGAATGTGGAGGTAGCTCTCCAGGCCAAAGGGGTTCCGGCCAAGTTGAGGGCCGCGAGAGCCCTGGATCTGCTTGACAGGGTGGGTCTGGATGGTTTCGAGACAGCTTACCCCAGGGAACTGTCAGGAGGCATGAAGCAGAAAGTGGGGTTTGCCAGGGCCATGGCCATGGAGCCCGAACTCCTGTGCTTGGATGAGCCCTTCTCTGCCCTCGATGTCCTTTCAGCTGAAGCCCTCAGGGGGGAGCTCTTGGAATTGTGGCTGAGCGGAAACATTGCCACGAGGGCCCTCCTCCTTGTCACCCATGACATAGAGGAGGCGGTTTTCATGGCAGGAAGGGTCATCCTGATGGAGAAGAATCCGGGAAGGATCCTCACGGACATCCAGGTTCCCCTGGCTCATCCCAGATCCAAGAAGGACCCAAAGTTCCTGGAAATAGTGGACAGGATCTATGCCATCTTGGCGGGGCAGACTCAGCCAGAGCACTTGGAATTGGGCACAGCCCCTGGCGAGCCCGGAACCACAAGGGCCTTGCCCC
>JAPWUY010000348.1 GCA_028275295.1 Thermodesulfobacteriota bacterium
TGCCAGCCGCGGACGGCTTCTGCTCCTATTGCAGGATACAGGTTCCCACCCAGGTTTACCAGGAGGTGAGGAGGGCATCCAGGATCCATCAGTGTCCTTGTTGCGCTCGGATCCTCTATGTGCCCCACGAGGGTGGATTTCATCTTTTAGCGGGCTCCTCCAGGATGGGCAAGGGCGGCATAGCCAGGTTCTCCAGCAAAGATCTCATCGTGCCCAATCTCTCTGGGAGGTCAAGAGAGGAGGCCCTGGAAGAATTGGTTGGGCAGATGGAGAGGGCCGGGTGGATTCAAGATGCCGAGAGGGTCCTGAGGGCAGCGATAGAGAGGGAGAACCTGGTCACAACTGCCATGGACCACGGCCTAGCCTTTCCCCATGTCAGGGGGGTCGAAGGGGGAGGGCTGGTCATGTCTGTGGGTCTGAGCAAGAAAGGGGTGCGCTTTGCACCCCAAGCAAGGAGACTCACCCGGATAATCTTCTTCTCGGTCATACCTCAGGCAGCGAGCTCGCTATACTTGAAGATCGTGGCGGGCCTCGTTGGCGTTCTAAAGGAAAAAGAAGCGAGAGAGAGGCTCCTCGCCTCGAAGGATGCGGAAGAGGCCTGGCGCGTCCTCGTCGAGATCACGGAACAAGTTCTCGAGTGAATCCCCTTGGACCCCCATCCTTTCCAGAGTTGACCCAAAAAGCTACCAGGAATGTGGCTAGGTTATGGGATTTGGGAGATTTCCCACCATGAGCTCAGAGGTCATTTTTGATCCCCAATGGGTGAGTCCGGAGCTCGGATGAGGATCAGGGATCTCCTTCTCGTGGGAGTTCAATTGGCAGGGATGGCAACTGGCGTATTCCTCCCAGAGGTCTCATCTCTGGTCTCACCTTGGGTCCTATACCTGATGATGGTCTTTCTCTTTCTGAGCTTCACTCGAATTAGACCAGAGGCCCTCTTGGGTATGAGGGGGAGAGATCTGGTGGAGGTCCTGATTTGGAGCTTCATGAAGCTCGTGTTCCTTCCCCTTTTCACTTGGGCCCTGGCTGAGATGCTTCTGCCTGCCTACGCCCTTCCTGTATTGCTCCTTGCAGGTGTGTCTACTGGGGTTGTGGCTCCTTTCATAGCTGAATTGCTTGAGGCCAACTCAGCAAGGGTAATGCAAGTCGTTGTGGTGAGCTCTCTTTTGGTCCCCGTGACTCTGCCCTTCTGGGTCAAGGGGTTCACGGGCCAGGAGTTCGAGATACCGTTTGTTCACATGGCCAGGATGTTAGGGTTCGTGATATGCATACCTTTGGGTTTCGCCCTGGCAGCTAGAATGTGGGCGAAAGGTGTCTTGGAGCTCCTCAATCGCATACAGTACCCGGTGCCCGTCTCTCTTTTTTTCGCCATAAATATGGGCATATTCGCCTCTTACAGGGTCCTTGTCCTTTCTGACCCCTTGGAGGTAGTAAAGGCCCTCTGTGTAGCGAGCCTACTTGCAGCCCTCTCACCCTGCATAGCATGGCTTTTCACAAGAATTCTTCCAGCTCGCATTGATCCCCTGACTGGATCTGTTTGCCTCACTTTTGTGAACAATGTGCTCATAGTTGTCTTTTCGTCCCTTTATTTTGAGGCCAGGGCCCCTCTTGTTGCAGCGATGTACATGATCCCCTTTTTTGCCATGGTGATTCCCATAAGGTGGCTCAGTTCTCTGGGAAGGAGAGGCAAGTCTCGCCAAGATTCCCGATGATGGCTTGCCAATGCTGAGGATCTCCATGACATTTTTGGAAAAAGGGCTCCTTGCAATAGAGATTCTGCTTTCACCTTCGAGATAAGGCCTTGATATGGATCGGAATTTCGTGAATGATCTAGTCTAAGAGGCCCTTGAGTTCTCCTCCAGGTAGAGAATCCTCTGGACCACAACGTGGCAAAGAGCCCATATGACATCCAGGGGCAACTGCTCGGCTATGGTTGAGTCGAAGGTGAAGTTGCATCTCGCCTCGAACTCCTCATCCGATGGCCATAGATGAACCCAAAGGGGGATCCTGGGAAGGGGCGTGAGCTTCACCGAGGCCGGAGAATAGCCCCCGAGCTCTCCTCCTAGGGAGACTGCTATTTCCAGGAACCTTTGAGGAGAGGATCCGAACCTCTCGGAAATGGCCTCAGTGGGCAATCTGTGGAGATGCCTGAAGAAAAGCTCCCCTCCTGGAAGCTCCCTCTCACTCACCATGTCTCCAGCGAGGGGAATGTCCTTGGATCTGAGGAGGAAAATTACGAGAACCAGGGGGAGGTATGGCTCAAAGGGTGCCCCAGCCCTATCGGGGATTACCTTTCTCTCAAAGGGTTGGATCCAATACCCCTCCTTCAAGAATTCCAATAGGAAGCCCCTGGGACCTTCGAAAAGACATCTAGATCTCGTGGCCACCTCCATGGGATCCGATCGCTCCAAGGCCAGCCAGTGGGACTCGTCCACCTCCAAGGGCTTTGTCCTTTTTCGCCAGTTGTCCACCTCCATCTCTCTTCTCCGCTCCTGCATGAGGAGAAACGACGAGCTAAAGGGATACGGGCCCGATTGAAATCTGTCGCACGGAAATTCATCGCAATCCCTGAGACAATGGGCTTTCCTTCTCTGCCAAGCACATTCCAACACCGGACAGGGCTCTCCTAGAAGGCGCACCTGGGCTGCGATCTTCCTGCTTGCCTCTTCACTGGTCCCAGGTCCGCAACTCGAGCACTTCCCCTCCTTGTTGAGGCGGCAGACTCCACAGTTTATCCCGCATGCACCGGTTGCCATAGCCTTCTGCTAGCCTCCCAATCCCCTTTTTCTCCTCGTCCAAACATCCCGGACCGATGGAAAGAGACGAGCGATTCCAGTTTCCCGAAAATATCCACTCGAGACCCTCAGAATCTCCACTTGAGGCCAAAGCTCAAAGTGGGGCCTCCACCCTTATCCGGGCCCACCGAGGAGGGAAGCCCTAGCTCCCTCAGCCAGCGCTCTTGAGCCTCCTCATTGAATCTCTTGGCAGAGTCCATGGCGCTTTCCACCCCTCCCAAATACCAGCTCAACTCGAGAAAGGAGAGTATTCCAGCGCTCACAAAACAGCCCTCTTTGGCGCTATAGACAATCCCCGCAAGAAAAGTGCCATTTAGAGCCAAGGAGGTCAGGGCTTCCAGTGGCCTGCCAGCATACAGGTGCCCCATCCCCGGAAGCAGGGCAGAGAGCAGGCCTGCCACAGTTGGATCTCGCCTGGGCAAATTCCGCAGCCCCCTCTCTATCCGTTGCCTCAAATCCCATGCCTCATGGAAGCCAGGATCCCCAGGTCTCACCAGACTGAGAAGAGCGATGGCCCTCTCGTATTCCCTTGCCATGATCCAGGCCTCAGATGCCATGATCAAGGCCATCTTCCCCTGGGGGGAGTCCTCCGTCTCCGAGGCCAACTTTTCCAAGAAGATCGCCGCCCTTTTGTGCTCGCCAGCGAGAATCAGGGTC